>WOYN01000061.1 GCA_011620825.1 Candidatus Methanomethylophilaceae archaeon
CCTCGTAACAGAAGCAGGCGAGAGCATACTGGGAATTGGGCTCCCCGGCCTCGGCCGCGTCGGTGAACAACTGGACCGCTTTATCGTCGTCCTTTTCAAAATATGTACCGTTGGCGTACATGCATGCGAGGCAGTATTCGGCAGTGGCGTTGAACTGTTCGGATGCCTTACCAAACCATTTCGCCGCTTCCGCTAGGTTCTTTTCCAATGCCTGGCCCTCGAAGCGCATGTTCGCATAGTCCAGCATCGCCTGGGAATGTCCCCTCTCACATGCTTCTGTCAGTAGCGCTATGGCCTTCGCCGGGTCTCTTGAAACGCCCTGCCCGTAAGCGTAAAGCATTCCGAGCTGGTACATCGAATCCGTCTCCCCCTGGTCCGCGGCCTTTGCGAAAAACATCGCCGCCTTTTTGAAATCTGGGCGTCTGTCCGACAGATATAGGACGGCAAGATCGTGCTGTGCCTCCGGGTGGCCTGCGGCCGCGGCGGATTCGTACCATCTCAGCGCCTCCTTCGGATTCCGTTTCACCCCGTTGATCCCGCGTTGATATGCATCGGCGACGTGAAACATTGCTTCCGCGTTACCTGCCTCGGCCGCCGACATGAGCCAGTATTTAGCCTTGTCTTTGTCCTTCGGGACGCCTTTGCCCATCAGGTACATGAAGCCGATCTTATTCTGGGCCGAGGCATCGCCCTTCTCCGCATTGACCGTGTACCAACGAACAGCTTCAGAGTGGTCCTTCTTGACGCATTTCTTACCATTGTCGTAGATATCAAAAAGTTTCGCGCATGCATCTGTGTCGCGCTGTTCGCCCTTGAGCTTGAGCATTATGAGCGCATCTATCTTTTCATTGCCCCCGTCCCCTATCTCTGCCAGGGTACGGGCCGCCTGTTCGTTCCCTGATGCCGCAGATAAGGACATCAGTTCTATAGCGGCAGACCGGTCCTCAGGAAGTATGGTCCCAGTGTAAAGAAAAAGCGAGAAAAGGTAGGCGGCATCGGCATCGCCGCCGGAAGACAGGTCCTCCAGCATGTAACATGCCTTCTTGAGGTCGTATTCTCTGCTCCCAACATCCATAAAGCGGAGTGATATGCTCTCTACTGAGAGACGGTCTGCGGTAACCTCTGACATATTTCACCGATTATTGACGTTACCTTTATTCCTTTCGTTTGGGATATTCGGCAATTAACTAGCTTTTCTGTTAAGTAAAGAATATATCCGAAACCGCGCTCTACTTCCGTATGGGCGATATCCGGTCCGGTCCTAACAATGACCCAAGAGAATCTCTTGAGTGGGCCAAGGCTGTCCTTAGGGGCAGGTCCGAGAAAGACTATGCGCTCGCTTATTCCATCGTGGCCGACGCCGCAAAGGGCGGTTCCGAGGATGGCAAGTTCTGCCTCGGCCTCATGTACGCACGCGGCCAGGGTGTTACAAGGGATCTTTCCGCCGCGGCCGAATGGTTCTCTCGCGCAGCGGAAGGCGGCAGCCGCAGCGCCATGTACTACCTGGGTAAGATGTACTTCCGCGGTTACGGCGTCAGCAAGGATGTGGCCAGGGCTGCAGAGTTATTCTCAGTGCCTGCCAAAGAAGGCGATGCCAGGGCCCAATACTCCCTGGGACTGATCTACTTCGAAGGCGATACCGTGGCCAGGGACCTCAATGAATCTGCCAAATGGGTCACCTTGGCCGCGGAGCGCGGCCATGCCGATGCACAGTTCGTGCTGGGCCAGTTCTACAAGACCGGTTGCGGCGTCGACCGCAACATCAGCACATCCGTCGATTGGCTGGTATCCGCCGCAATGAACGGCAACAAGGGCGCGCAGATCCTCTTAGGTAATATGTACACAACGGGCGACGGAGTTCAGGTCGATCGCAACGAAGCCGACCGCTGGTACGATATGGCCGACGGCAAATGATCTCACTTCAGCCCCACGATCCTTCCGTCCGGCATGAGGTCCATGCGCATTGCGGCGGGGACCGACGGCAGGCCGGGCATGAGGGTCATAGAACCGCATACCGGAACGACGAACCCCGCTCCTGCGGAGAGCTGCACCTCCCTCACGTTGAGATCCCAGCCCCTTGGTGCCCCCTTTATCCTTGCATTATCGGTCACAGATGCCTGGGTCTTTGCTATGCATACGGGCAGTCTTCCAAAACCGCGTTTCTCCAGTTCGGAAAGCGCCTTCTCCGCAGCGGCAGAATATGAAACCGTCCCGGCGCCGTATACTTTCTTCGCTACGGTCTCTATCTTTGATTTCAGAGTGGCGTCATCTTCGTAAAGGAGACTGAATTTCTTCGGTTTGGCACATTCTTCGACAACTGCCTCCGCAAGCTCCATGGCTCCCTCCCCTCCTTTCAAAAATGCCTCTGATCTGACGCACCGGACGCCGAGCGCCTTGCACCGGGCACTTATGATATCCATCTGTTCTTCGGTGTCCGAGGAAAACCTATTGATGCTGACGACCAACGGCACACCGTAGAGCCTCATGTTCTCCACGTGCCTGTCCAGGTTTATCAGTCCTTCCCTAAGATTATCGACGGTCATCGTGCCATCATCCTTCAGGTCGGCACCGCCGTGCATCATGAGGGCGCGCACGGACGCAACTATGACTACACAGTCAGGGGACAGTCCGGACTGCCTGCATACTATGTCCATGAATTTCTCCCCTCCTAGGTCCGAAGCAAAACCGGCCTCTGTTACAACGTAATCTCCAAGTTTCAGCGCCGATTTCGTGGCCAGTATGCTGTTCGCACCATGGGCGATATTCGCGAACGGAAACCCGTGAACGAACACGGGCTCGCCTTCCAGGGTCTGGACCAGGTTAGGACATATGGCATCCTTCAGAAGAACCATCATACCTCCGACGCAACCGAGGTTTCCGGCGGTTACCGGATCTCCTTCCATGTTGTACGCTACTACGATCCTCTCCAGTCTCGCTCGCAAATCTTCATATCCTGTAGAAAGTGCCAGAATGGCAGAAATTTCAGATGCAGACGTTATGAGGAAACCGCTTTCATGGGGGATGCCCCCGGCTGTACGGCCTCCGAGCCCGACAACGACATTCCTGAGCTCCCTTGCGTTCATGTCCATCGTCTTCTTCAGCACGATCCTCGTGGGATCGATGTTGAGCTCGTTCCCTTTCACAAGGTGGTTCTCTACGATTGCAGATAATAGATTGTGCGCAGCCGAAACCGCATGGATATCGCCGGTGAAGTGAAGGTCGATATTCCACATGGGATACACTTGGGACATCCCTCCTCCTGTGGCCCCTCCCTTTATACCGAACACTGGGCCCAACGAGGGCTCCCTCAGGGCTCCAACAACATTTTTGCCTATTTTCCCAAGACCTTGTATAAGCCCTATCGTGGTAACTGTCTTCCCTTCTCCGGCCGGAGTGGGGGTTACAGCGGTGACCATGATGAGCTTCCCGTTTTTGTTCCCCTCGAAGCGCTTGAGCACATCCAGCGGCACTTTGGCCATATACTTACCGTAAGGACTTATGTCCTCGCCGCCGAGTCCGAGTTTGGATGCGATTTCTGAGATCGGTTCTGCTGCCGCCTCATAGGCAATCTCTATGTCGGTTTTCATAATACCAAGAATCGAAGCGGGTCTGCCGTTAATAAAGGGTACGTGGGGCATTGTCTGCCGGCGTCAGGATTTTAATGCGGACGATTGTTTTTACATGCAGAGCCTGGCGGTATTTTCTAGCTCTATATACAACATAATTGTACAAATATGTGCTACGATGATATTAAGTATACCTTTTACTGATATAGAACCACAGTTATGGAAAAAAGTGATTTCATGGACAAGAACAGGTACGAGATTAACAAGGAATTCGCAAGGAAACTGGCCGGCGGCGTGATAATGGACGTCACTACTCCCGAACAGGCAAAGATTGCAGAAAATGCGGGCGCCTGCGCAGTTATGGCCTTAGAGCGGGTACCTGCGGACATCCGCGCCGAAGGCGGGGTATCGAGGATGAGCGACCCGAAGATGATAAAATCGATACAGGAAGCAGTATCTATACCGGTGATGGCCAAATGCCGCATCGGACACTTTGTCGAAGCCCAGGTCCTTGAAGCAATCGGTATAGATTGCATCGACGAAAGCGAAGTCCTTTCGCCCGCAGATGATATCTACCACATAAACAAGACTGCATTCAATTCACCGTTCGTCTGCGGAGCCAGGGACCTCGGCGAAGCCCTCAGAAGGATAGCTGAGGGAGCCGCCATGATCCGGACCAAGGGAGAAGCCGGAACAGGAGATGTTGTCCAGGCAGTAAGCCACATGCGCATAATAAACTCCGAAATACGCTATATAAAGACCGTGATGGAAGACGAGCTGTACGAGACCGCAAAGGAGATGCAGGTCCCATTGGACCTGGTAAAGTATGTGCACGAGCACGGCAAATTGCCGGTCGTGAACTTCGCCGCAGGCGGAGTGGCAACCCCTTCGGATGCAGCCTTGATGATGCAGCTCGGCTCGGACGGAGTCTTTGTTGGCTCAGGCATATTCCGGTCCGGAGACCCGGCGAAACGCGCCTCGGCCATCGTGAGGGCCGTAGCCAACTTCGACAAGCCCGAAATAATCGCCGAAGTGTCATACGACATCGGAAAGGCAATGGTCGGAATAAGCATGGAAGAGTTGTCGCTCCGCGGTACCAAGATGGCAGACCGCGGTCAGTGAACGGACGCAACCTGCAGCCGTCAGTGAGCTCAGGTCGCGAGAATGTATAGCGGAAGACATGCTCAGTAGGAAAATCTGAATAATGGCTAAGTCATCCCTATCGGAAATGAAGGGATATTCGCTATATATTTTCGACCTCGACGGTACGCTCGTCGATTCCACCAACGGACTCATCGTGTGCTATAGGAAGGCCCTTGATAAAATGGGACTGTTATACGACGAGTCCTGTCTGGCTGAATTCACCAGGGAACCGCTCTACGCAACGTTCAGCAGGTTCGAACGCCCTGGAATCGACTATAAGAAATTCGAAGAGGTCATGTTCGACGAGTACCGGCTTTCACTCGACCCAAACAGCTTCCCTTTCCCGGATGCCCGTTACACACTGCAGAGAATCGCCGATGAGGGCCTCCCGATGTGCGTGGCCACCCGCAGCTCGAGCAAAAGGGCCAGGAACGTCATGACGATCCACAGGCTCATACAGTACATCGACCACATCGTGGGATATGACAACGTAACGAGACAGAAACCCGACCCGGAGTGTCTTAAGGTTTGCATGGCGTATTACGACATACGCAAGGACGAGGTCCTCTTTGTAGGAGACGGGGAGACCGACATGATGGCGGCGGAGGCGTTCGGCATAGACGGGGCGCTGATAGACCGCAATGATTTGGGTGAGGGCTGCAGGTGCACATATAGAATAAAGAGCCTGAGGGAACTGTTTTGAACTACGGCACCTACATTTTCGATTTCGACAATACGCTGTTCGATACCCGAGGAGGGTATGAAGCATGCTACAGAAAGGCGTTCGGGATATTCGGCATCGCCTATGATCCTTCAAAATATTACTGTTATATCAGAACGCCTCTCCATGCGATATTCGAAAAACACTATCCGGGGCGCCCGTGCAGGTACCGTGAGTTCGTGGCCGAGTTCATGAAGGAGGCGGAGAACTCCGTCGTCGATACGACCGTTCCTTTTCCGGAAACGATAGAGTGCATCGAAAGGCTGGCAGACTCGGGGAAGAAAATGGCGATCGTGTCCGGTTCGCCCGAGTCGTATATCAACGACATTCTGGACAACAACGACCTGAGAAGTCACTTCGGGACGATCATCGGGTACGAGAACAGTCTGCGCCCTAAACCTGACCCGTATCCGATCGACCTCTGCCTGAAAAACCTCGGCACCAGACCCGACGGCTGCGTTTATATCGGGGATAGCCTGGACGACGTCACGGCGGCGAAACGCGCCGGCATCGGCAAGATACTCGTCGACCGTCACGGCGGCTATCGGGAAGGCGAGGCGGACCATGTCATCTCGAACCTGATCGAACTATTGAGATGATGTCGTCCAGTCGATATAATATAGCACGCCTCTGTTTCGAATTTTTATGGGCGAGCCGTCCGTACGTTCAGAAAAGCTTCTGCTTCTGGCTGTTGCCATAGCGGTACTGATGGACGGGATGGACGGCAGCATTGTGAACGTAGCCCTTCCGTCGATTGCAACAAGCCTCGGTACGGACACCGCGTCCGCATCGTGGGTAACCGTCGTATACTTCATGATGCTCGCCGGGCTTATCCTTTTTTTCGGAAGGATCGCAGACCGCGGCGCCGTACGTAAGGTCTTCGTGTCCGGCTTTGCCATATTCACACTGGCATCGCTATTTTGCGGAATCTCGGATTCGCTCAACATGCTGCTGGTCTCCAGAGCTGTACAGGGCGTGGGCGGGGCTATGATGGCCGCCGGGGCACCGATGATATGCGTCAAATATGTATCCAGAAGCAAGCTGGGCCTCGCTCTGAGCGTGACGACCCTCGGCAGTGCTCTGGGCTATGCCATTGGTCCGGCTCTCGGTGGCATCTTGACGGAGATGCTTTCGTGGCACTGGATATTCCTCATAAACATCCCCATCTACATCCTGGCGATACCTTTTGCCATGTATGTCATACCCAAAGACGGCCCGATTGAGAAGAGACCCCTGGATTTTCCCGGTACGGTATTTCTTT
>WOYN01000118.1 GCA_011620825.1 Candidatus Methanomethylophilaceae archaeon
CCGTTCTCGTTCTATCGCAGGGCGTTAGACCTTCAGGACAAGTATTTCGGAAAGGATTCACATAGGGTCGGCAACACGATCCAGACGAACGGGATCAATATCGACCGCAGGCTTCTGAGGCTCTGCGAGGACAGGAGCATCAATGTCGGGATCTCCTACGAAGGCCCGTATAACGACGATTTGAGGAACATGACCGCGGAGACCGCAAGGTCTATAGAGATCATGAGGAAACACGGTTCTAAGTTCTCGGTCAGCTGTACGTTGTCGGCAGAGACCGCAGATAAGCAGCCGGAGATGTACCGTTACTTCAGGGATATGGGGATCGCCCCCTCCTTCTCCCCCGTGTTGCCGAAGGGATGCGCCGCCATAGACCCGTCCACGGTGCCGGATACCGATGTCTACATCAAAGGCTGCATCGAGGCATTCGACGAGTGGCTGTTCGACAAGGATACCGAGGTCCCCCTTCTCCCATACTATCTGTACGTTTTGAATGCCCTGGGTAAACCTGCGTTCGCAGACTGCCCCCATACATCGTGCATGGGCAAGTGGCTGTGCGTCTATCCCAACGGGGACCTGTATCCCTGCGCTAAAGGCTGTCCCTCGAAGTACCGCATGGGCAACGTGAGCGAAGTCGATTCTATATCGGATATATTTCTCACCGACGGTTTCGCCGATATCCTTGAAGGTGCCGTCGCCCGGAGGAACGAGTGTTCTTCATGCGAGATATACCGTTACTGCGCCGGAGGCTGCAGCATCGATGCCGAATGCGAGACGGGCATCGAGAAGAACGGCGGACCTTCGTGCAGGATCTTCAAGACGGTATTCCTTCACATCAAGGGGGAGGTCGACAGGATACTCTCGGAGAGGCCCGATATGTCCCAGTATAACATGTTCGTTCGCGATGCCGTGCTGGGCAAGCTCATCAATCCCGGAATAGTGAACTTCTGAAGCTTATTTCTTCTCGGAGCCTATCTGGGATATGTCATACGGTGTGACCTGATAGACGTAATAGTTCAGCCAGTTGGTCATGAACAGGGTCGCGTGCCCCCTCCACTTCATGATCGGGTCGTTACGCGGATCATCATCGGGGAAATAATTCTTGGGAATGCTCGGTTCGATTCCTTTTCTCAGATCCCTTTCGTACTCGTATGCCAGCGTCCCCCGGTCGTATTCCATGTGTCCGGTGACAAACACCTGTCCCGCCGTTTCCGAGATGACGACGGATACGCCCGCCTCGGCCGAAGACGCAATGATGTGAAGGTGGGGGTTCTTGACTATGTCATCGGCACGGACCTCGGTGTACCGGGAGTGCGGCATATTGTAGATGTCGTCGAAACCGCTGAAAAGGCGCTCGCCGTTGGTCATGACCTTGACAGGAAATATTCCGGACAGTTTCGATTTCAGAGGATATTTCGGAATGCCGTAAAGATGGTACAGGCCGGCCTGGGCGCCCCAGCAGATGAAGAGGGTGGACACCACGTGGTCCTTTGTCCACTCCATGATCTCGCACAGCTCGTCCCAGTAGTCCACGTCTTCGAACGGGAGGTTCTCCACCGGCGCACCCGTTATGATCATTCCATCGAACTTTCTGTCTCTGACATCGTCGAACCTGATATAGAAGCGGTCCAGGTACTTCTGGGATATGTTCTTGGATTCGTGCGTTGCCGCCTGCAGCAGATTTATGTTGACCTGCAGAGGGCTGTTGCTCAGAAGACGCAGGATCTGCGTCTCCGTCTCGACCTTGGTGGGCATCAGGTTCATGATGAGGATATCCAGGGGCCTTATGTCCTGTGACACCGCACGCTTCTCGGTCATTACAAAGACGTTCTCCGACTCCAGAGTGGAAGCGGCCGGGAGGTCGTCCGGGATTTTTATAGGCAATTCAATACCTTCCGTAGATGCCCGTGCTGAGGTATTTTTCCCCACCGTCGGGTAAGATTGCAAGTAGCTTCTTACCTTATTAGCTTTGCCGAATTCCAGCATGGCCGCGACGGCCGCGCCGGAGGAAATTCCTGCAAAAATGCCCTCTTCCCTCGCCAGCCTGACGGCCGTCCTTTCCGCGTCCTCGGTCGAAACCCTGACAACTTTCCATATCATGTCGATGTCTAGGCAGCCGGGGACGAAATTCGCTCCTATGCCCTGAATACCGTGCTGTCCCGCCGCTCCTTTCGTGAGGAGCGGACTCTCCTCGGGCTCCACACCTATCACTTTCGCATTCGAGCCCGCATCGGTGAAAGCCTGAGCGATCCCCGTTGCGGTCCCTGCGGTGCCTATGCCGGAGAAAACGAAATCCACATCTGGAAGGTCTCTGAGGATCTCTTTTCCCGTGCCGACCCTGTGGGCCAAGGTATTGGCCGGATTATCGAACTGTCCGGGAACGAACGCATTCCTTTCTTCGGCGATCTCATACGCCCTGTCGACCGCGCCCTTCATGCCCTCGGCTCCGGGAGTCAGGACGATCTCCGCGCCGTATGCCCTCATGTACGCCATGCGTTCCTGGGACATCGTGTCCGGAATGACCATCACCGTACGATATCCTTTGGCCGCTGCCACCATGCAAAGGGCGATGCCCGTGTTGCCCGAAGTCGGTTCGACGATGGTTCCGCCCTCTTTGAGCAATCCTTCGGCCTCGGCGTCCGCTATCATAGACGCAGCCGCCCTGTCCTTCACGGACCCCCCGGGATTGCCGCGTTCCACCTTAACATACATGTTCGGGTGCGCCGGGGCGATCTTCCTAAGTCTGATAATGGGTGTCTCTCCGATGCATTCAAGGACGCTGTCGTATACTGTCATAATGTCTCAACGCACCTGCTATCGGCAACTTAATGGTTTTCAAAACTCCACGCCGCGACGTGCCGGAATTCCCCTGTCGAAGGGGTGCTTCACGAGGAGCATATCGGTCACCAGGTCGGCATAATCTTCGATCTTCTCCGGTGCGCCCCTCCCGGTAAGGACAACCTCTGTAAAGGGGGCTCTTCTGTCCAATACATCGATGACCTCTTCGGGCCCCAGCAGCTCCCACGACATCGCTACGTTTATCTCGTCGGCGATGACCAGGTCATACTTCCCGGAAGACAGGATCTCCGAAAGACGGTCGAGCGCCTCATGTGCCAGGCGGACATCTTCGGAACGGGTTACATCCGAACACATATGGTCAAGGCCCATAGATACGATCTCGAATCCTTCAAACCTTTTTGCGGCCAGCTGCTCGCCGTATTCCTCCGACGGCTTC
This sequence comes from Candidatus Methanomethylophilaceae archaeon, assembly GCA_011620825.1. Classification (GTDB taxonomy): domain Archaea; phylum Thermoplasmatota; class Thermoplasmata; order Methanomassiliicoccales; family Methanomethylophilaceae; genus VadinCA11. The sequence goes on from WOYN01000118.1 coordinate 3,233, forward strand.
AGGAATTGGATCATTATCGCTTTGAGTCCGCAACCGACCGCCCTGAAGGCCAGCCCGAGGGCGGCCGTGGTTTTTCCCTTTCCGTTGCCGGTATAAACGTGTACGAGGCCCAGTTCGTCCTTTCTGCAGCAATTTTTCACGTCCATGTCCGCAGTATTGGCGTCTCCGAATTAATAATACCGCATGGCAACGATTAAAATAGACGATTAACAATCGGCGGGGCTATGGAGGAGATGTCGAAAGTGCAGAAGAGGACGTTGCTTATCGCGTCGTGCATGGCATCGATGGTAACTCCTCTTACGGGCACGATGATGAATCTCAGCCTCGTGAGCATCGGCCTGACCTTCGATATAGGTGCGCACGCCCTCGCTTACGTGAACACGGCGTTCCTGCTTTCTTCGGCGGTGTTCATGGTGCCGATCGCGAAGGTCGCCGACATATATGGAAGGAAGACGCTTTTCATGTTCGGACTCGTTCTTTTCACGATCTCCTCCTTAGTTGCGTATTTCTCCGTGTCTTTCGAGATGCTGCTGGCATTAAGGATAGTGATGGGACTGGCGACCGCGGCCATAGCCGGAACCGCGATGTCGATGCTGACCGATGCGTTCGGCCCATCCGAAAGGGGGGCAGCTATAGGACTGAATACGGCAAGCGTCTATCTGGGGACGGCGATGGGGCCGGTCGTGGGAGGGATCATCAACGATGTTTTCGGCTGGAGGTCCGTCTTCCTGGTCACGATTCCTCTGGCAATCGCCTCATCGTTCATGATATTGGGCGTAAAGTTCAACAATGAGATGCATTATGGCAAGACCTTCGACCTTGCGGGAACGGTCCTGTACTCCTTGGCAATAACGCTGACAATGGCGGGGCTGATCAACATGCCAGACCCATTGTCTGTGGTTTCGATGATTGTGGGATTGCTAATGCTATTTGTCTTCGTGAAATACGAGAAACGCGTCGGGGAACCCGTCCTCGATGTACACATATTCTCGAATAAGATATTCTCCCGGTCCTGCCTAGCCTCGTTCATGATGAACTCCGCGAACTACGCCGTGTCGTTTTTTGTGGCGATCTATCTTCAGACCATCGGCGCTCTGACATCATCCGAAGCGGGGATCGTAATGCTCTCTCAGCCCATAGTACAGACCACGCTTACCGCTTATTTCGGAAAGCTGTATGATAGGATGGAAGACAAGAGGCTTCTGCCGACAGCCGGCGTGGCCGTAAGCGGCATAGGTATACTTCTTATAATGGTGCTTTCGGTCGATCTGAACATCCCATTGGTGCTTGCGGCACTGGTATTTTTCGGATTGGGCAACGCAATCTTCAATGCTCCCAACACCACGGAGATAATGTCTTCCGTCTCGCCCGTCGACCGCGGCGCGGCATCGGCCATGGTCGCTGTCGTGAGACAGACGGGCATGATGGTGTCGATGGGGATAGCGATGTTCGCAATAGCCGTCATAATGGGGGACATCGACACATTGGGTCCGAGCACATACGGAAATTTCGTCACGGTGATACGCATTTCATTCTTCATATCGGCTGTGATGTGCCTGTTCGCCATGTTGGTGTCTTGGTTCAGAGGAGCTCCGCCGGAGACAAGAGCCAGTATAACTTGAAAAGTTAAATGAGCCTAACTCGGATCGCATTGGCAAATCCCTATATATTTCCTTTCCGTTGGATAATCCATGGCCGACAGCATCTCTGGTTCCAGAGAGAACTTCCGCTTTCAGATAGTGGTCGTCACCGTCGGCACCATCCTGATGGTCACAAAGTTCGTGGCGTATTTCATGACGAACTCGGTTGCCATTTTCACCGATGCGATGGAGAGCATCGTAAACGTCATCGCAGGGCTCGTCGGTCTTTACGCGTTGTTCATCTCGCCCAAGCCCCCGGACAAGGACCACCCTTACGGGCACGGGCGCGTGGAGGTAATATCGGCTGCCTTCGAAGGAATGATGATCCTCGGGGCAGGTCTGATAATCATATTCTCGGCCGTGGAGTCGCTGTACAATCCAAAGCCTTTGCAGCAGCTGGACTACGGTCTGATCATAATATTCATTGCAGCCCTGGTAAACCTGGCAATGGGAAGGACCGCGATAAGGATCGCCAGGAAGAACCGCTCCCAGGCATTGGAGGCCAGCGGAAAGCATTTATGCACCGATACCCTGGATTCCATGGGAATAATAGCAGGCCTGGTCGTCGTGGTCGTCGGCATGCATTACGGCTATAACGTCGCCTGGCTCGATCCGGTGATGGCCATCCTCTTCGGTGCTTTCATAATGACCACGGGCGCCAGGGTCCTGAAAGGATGCATCGACAACGTCATGGAACGCGCGGAAGAAGACACCGTCAACAGGATAGTGGAATGCCTGCGCGAACACAGGCATGACGACTGGATAGATATCCACGCTCTCAGGGTGATGAAGTTCGGCACCAGGTACGTGGTGGAGTTCCACGCTACATTCCCGAGGAACATGACCGTCGGACAGATAGAAGATGAGACACGCGAGCTCGAAGAATGCATAATCGAGAAGTTCGGGGATTGCATCGAGCTGACCGTCAAGTCCGAACCCTGCCGGGACTTTTCATGCAAGATATGCAATAGGGAGTGCGATATCCGGGATGCGAAATTCGGTGGGATGATCGAGTGGAACGAAGACAATATTGTGCGTAAAGAACAGCACTCGCCGAACGATGAATGATTTATACGGGCCGGCCGATTACGCTCCATGATTTTCAGGAAGGACATTCCCAAAGAGATATCTGCGGTCAAACTGTCCAAGTGGTACGACGCCCTGGAAGATAGAGAGAAGGTAAGACTCTCCAGGTATGTGGAGGGCGCGAACACTTCTTCCAAGGTGGCCTTTCTCAAGGATATGATGTCCAGGGCTAATGCGGAAGGTAATCACTCCGCCGCAATCACTTTGGGAGAGTTTGCCGAAACTCAGAAACTCACTGCCTCGGAGCGCTTCCAACTCACAGAAGAATATATATTGGCACTTTTTGAGAAAGAGGATTATCCCAAGGCAAAGGAGATGTGCCTCGCAAATCTTGAACTTGTTCCGGAAATTCTCCCGAACATACTTGGAAAAGACGGTCAGATACCTGAGAACATCTGTTGCCGCAATAGGCTCATCGATATAATGGTCGGAGTAGAGAAAGACTACGACGGTGCCGTGGAGATGCTCGGGCGCTTCAACAACATGGGCATACTTTCCGATGAGGACCTGGCTTTCAGAAAGCAGAGCCTCAATGTCCGCAGGTTGCAGATAACGTTCGATTCGATATATTCGTATAAGTTCACCGAATGAAGCTCTTCCAGGCATACAT
>WOYN01000141.1 GCA_011620825.1 Candidatus Methanomethylophilaceae archaeon
GGCCAGCCCTACCCTGATGGCTCTTTCAAGCGCTTTCTCAGTGCTTTCGGCCGGACGGTGGGCCATCTCCTTTGCCACCATAAGGGAGACCAGCTCGCGGTTCTTGTACTCTGATGTTAGCCGCCTTATATCCTCGGCCACGCCCCTGACATCGTAATCGTGCAGAAGCTCCTCGACGCGCGAGGCCAGGTCCTCTGCCTGAGGAATCTCCACGAAAGGCTCGGGATCTATACCAATCATCCTTGCTTGTTGGGCAACGGTATAACAAATGTCCTTCTGCCTTGAAAGTTCGGAGAAGTAGTCATACATCTCCTTGCTCGCGACGGGACCGTCATTCATCTTCTGACACCACCAGAGCTCTTAGCTTGCTGATGATGAGGCCTCTTATCTCTTCCATATTCTCCCCGGTCTGCGCAGAGAAGAAGAGATTTCCGCTGTTTGTTCTTAAAATATCCGATTTGCTTTCGGCAACTATTATATCAACACCGACGAAACCCTCCTGGATGGATCTGAGGAGGGCCGTCTGCTTCTCCATCGAGTAGCCACAGGTCTCCGACGGGTCTAGAATGAATATCATGATGTTGGTAAGATATCTGAGGGCGAGTACCGCCTGCTTCTCGATGTCGTTGCGCTCCTCGAAACTTCTGTCCAAGAGACCAGGCGTATCGATTATCTGGAACTTCCTCCAGTCATCCTCGATGTGCCCGATGATTATTCCTTTGGTGGTGAACGGGTACGGCGCTATTTCGGGCGCTGCGGTGCTCATAGCCTTCACCAGGCTGCTCTTGCCGACGTTCGGGAACCCTGCGACCACTATTGTCGGAATGTCGGGCTGTATCGCCGGCAGATGCCTGAATTTGTTTTTGGCCTCTTGCAGGAACAGCAGGTCCTTGGATATCTGGCGGATATACGAGGACATCCTTCCGTAGAAGCTGTTCCTCGTCGAGTCGATGTACGATATGTCCTTGCTGCGCCTTATCTCGCGTAGGCTTTCATTTTTCAGTTTATCGGTACGTCCGGCCGCCCAGTTCAGCGCACCCAGGGCTTTTTTGTATCGGTCGATGCCTATCACCAGGTCGACAAGCTGAGGGAAGAAATCGTCCTCCTTGTCGATCCGGGGGAAGCGGCTTACATATCCGTTGAGGGTAGTGACGACTATGTCGCCGGATGCTGTCACCTTGGCCAAGGTCGTCTTCTTCTTTCCGTCTAGGGCATTAGTGCCGTTCTTTGTGATCTTAGCAGCCCTGCTGTACGCTTTATCCATCAACTCCTCGGAAGTGAGGACGGTCGGTATTTTGCGTTCCAGTGAAGCCATAAAATAGTGATGGGAATCGCGTATAATAAACAACCCCCGCGTTAGGACTCCCCTATGATCGCTCTTATAAGCCAGAGGTCGGACTTAAGATCGGGGTCAGCGCTCATTTTCGAAGGGACGAGTGCTGACGGACAGTCCTCGATCAGCACCCCGGCCGTGACCGACCATTTTCCTATGTCGTTTCCGAATACCGTGCAAAGCCCAGAGATATTGCTGGAGACATAGACTCCGAGTTTCACGTCTGGGATGCTGTCTGTCTTCGCAAGTATTTCGGGTGCCTTCATGCCGGTGTACGCTGTCACAGCGAGGTCGATGTCGTCATAGAACATGGTACTGCCGTCAATAGCGTAGGGGTTCCCCATGTTGAAAAGCAAGGCTTCGATCTCTCCGACAAGATACTTGATCGTATCCCCGACCGTCTTAGAATCTATCGATAAAGCGACCCTGATGCCGGTGGCCGCTGCCCCGACGGCGTCCGAGACCTCGAATGAAAGGAAAATCGAAGCTTCCACCAGACATCCTGCAATCATTTCTATTGAAGTTGTTATGGCGTCCTGTATTGCCCTCTGGAGGAACTCGCTAAGGTCCTCGGTGCCATTCAGGATACCGTCCATATCCTCCAGGGTTTTGATGGCTGACTCCTTGAAAATATTCTTCATATGTCCCTTGACAAGGTCACCGTTTACCAGTCCTCCGCAGTTGCCGGTCAGTGGCGTCCCCTTCGCGAACGTCCAGTCCAACGCGCCGTCGGCGACCCTTTGCCACGTGTAGCTGCTGTTTTGCGTGTCCTTTTCCACGGGGGTCCTATCGATCTCGACACCCTCGCGGTCTTTGAGGATTATACATTCCCCGGACAGGGAATCGTTTTTGTCGTTCAGCAATCTTACATGTTTATCCAGTGCAACAAGCAGCCTCTCATGGGGAGCCATCTCGTAACTTCCCAAATTCATCACTTTGGTCTTCTCGTTAGACCCCGCGCAAATGCTGAACCCCGATACGTCGGTCGAACGGTTCGACGAGTTGTAAAGCTCGACCCACTCCTCGCCTGAATCCTCCCCCGCAGGATTCGATTCGAACTCGTTGATAACGACGCCAGACTCGAACGGGATGTTGTACTTAAGATTCAGCCCTGCGTCGAGACTCCCCTTAAGTCCGAGGGCAGGAAGAGGTATGTTTGAAAGAACAGCGTTTATTCCCTCTATGTCGGAAAGGCAAACGCTGGCCTCCCTATACTGTACGAGATCCGGCATCACGATGTCAAAGGACGTTCCACGGACGCTTCCGTTTATGGCGACCAGGTGGTCCGTTGATTTCATCAACGGATCGAAATCGAGTTCCAAATCCCACTCCTCGCCCACGACCTCGGCCTCGCCGGTTATGAAATAATCCCTTCCGTTGCTGGTGTCCTTTTCTTTTACGGTCATGCCGCAATCTATTTCCAGCCCGCTGATATCACCAGAAAGCCTGACAGTGAGGAGATTCCTTACGCTCTTGACGAAGGACATGACATCGGTGGAGAATGTGAGGGTCAAGCCCATGAAGGACATTCCGATGGTCTGCTTCTTCATCGTTACAGCGAATATGAACTGGATGATATCGGCAAACCCCCCGATCGCCCGGTTTGTAAGGGTGTTGAGCTGTTCATCGATGAATTTCTTCAGCTCCAATAAAGGCCCCATTATCGATTCATACAGCTTTTCGATGACCTTTGAGACATACTTGGAAATCTCGAGCAGTGCCGAGTTGATCAGGACCACAACCTCGCGGACCATGGCGAAGATCTTAGTGAGAGGTTCCAGGAGCGGCTCCATGGTCTTCATCAGCAGTTTCCATCCATCGCTGAAGGCGTTGTTGCTGGCCATGTACGACGAAACACCAGAAAGGCCCCATCCGCTGATTACGGCTATCTTGATATCCAAAGAAACAGGCACTGTGCCAGATATCGAGGAATCGTTAATTCCCAGTAGAGACGCTATCGTCCCTGTGCCTTCAGCGGTGTAACCGATCGTGTCATTGAGCCCGACCCTGAAAACCGTACAATACGAGGCGCCTTTGCTTTCGTTGAATCCCACAAAGTGGATGCAGTCGGCCAGATTTTCATTCGGGCCGTGGATCATGATATCGGGGCACAGGCTGTCCGTGACCGATATGGTCTCTTTAGCCGTCCCGTCTTCGCCTGTGAGCGTGAAAGCCCCCTCCGCAGGAATATCCATTATGCCGCAATATGGATTCATATACATATTCTGGCACATTTCATTGCAAAGATTGGTCATCCTTTCGGGGATATCATCAACGACGGCAAGCATGGGCATGGCTTTTTCGCAAATCATCGTAAGGAACTTCTTGACAAGGCCGCATTGTCCGTCCGGGACGTTCATGAGGGCGTCGAACCTCTTCAGCATTTCACGTGCAGCTCTCTCGTAATCGGAAACGACCTCTTCGTAAATCGACGCGGACCTCAGGGATTCCAAGAGGTAGTTCTTCTCTTCGTCGTTCAATTGGTATGTTTCAAGTGTCCTTTCGACCTCGTCGAAGTCAATGACCGCCATAATATTATTTTTCAGCTGATCCACGCCAAAGGCACTTTCGAAGTTATCTGTCAGCTTATCGCATATGGCTGAATAGAACGGATCATAGATCGCCTGGTCGCGGATCGAGCTGTTCACGACCCTCTCCACATCGGAGTCCAGTTTGGAAAGGGAGCCGTTGATGGCCCTTCTTATTTCATCGGTGAACGGCTCTCCATCGTTTTCATCTACCGATATCGAGATACGCCCCATCGAGCGGTCGGCCCCGATGTTTACGGCCGCCGTGTTCAGGACGCTTCTTATCCATTCCCTGACCTCGTTGTTCTGAAGTCTGTATTCGCTCTTGAAATTGCTCAGCCCATCCCATCTCAGAATGTCGACGTCCGGATATTCCACATGGGTACTGTATCCGCCTACGCTGAACGTTTTCTGTTCGCCGTCTATTTCCTTTGTCACACTGAACTCGGGCACGTAGTAGTCTGCGACCTTATCGTTCCAAAGATACCTGTATTCGGCCTCGGAGTATCCTTTTGACTCCATTATCTCGCGGATGTACGGCGAAGCCGACATCGTGTCTTTGCCTGTGAAGAAGTTAACCATTGAGTCCCAGGCGTTCTTAACGCTGTCGGACGCACTGTCCAGGAAATCGACCACAAGGTTGCCGCAGAAGTAATCCGCCCACTGCAGGACGATATCGTCCAGAACAGAGATCAGAGCCTGTGCGTAAATGGCTCCGAGGTCGATGCTTATTTGCCCCTCTTTTGCTGCAAGGCCGTTGGCCAGGTCCAGATTGCCTGTGCCGCTGACCGGTCCTTCGGAAGAGCTCCTGAAGCTCATCATCTCTATCGCGGAAATACAGCATCTGTATGATTCCCGGACGTCTTTATCAGTTATTATCTGACGGGTGCCCATGTCCCCGACCGCCGCCGTGGATCCATATCCATTTATGACCCTCTGTTGTGCCAGTGCTGTAAGCTGATAGGTCATCATCTGCGAAAGTACCGAACCTTCTCCGCTCAGGCAAAGCTCGAACAGAGAACCCTGCTCGGCCACAAGCGGCAGTGCACAGCTTCCGTCGGATGATATCTTGACCGTTTTTTCTGCTGATCCAGAATCGCTTTCGTATCTCGCGGTAAAATAGCCGGTTGCCTTTAGGTAGGTCGGCATGTAGCCGTCTCCCTCGAAGTTCATATTCTCAGATGTCATATCCACATCGAAGTCCAGGGCCGTTATGCGGACACATCCGTTCATGGATGGAAACTGGGAACCTATCCATTTTTTCGCCGAACTGGCGAAGAGGTCCGATCTGCAGGATATCGTGCCCGCTCCCGGGTCCTTGCCGATGGATGCGATTATCTCGCCCATTCCTCTGTTGACGAAGATTTCAGTATCTCGTACGGCATTTCCAATGGATTCTATCTCTTCGGTAACGTCTCCGGCGTTCTCTTCGGCCCTCTCGGTCTGAGCGCTGACCACTGAATATGCCAGAGTGATGGCCAAGATGGTCACTGCAATTATTGCGAAGGGCATGTTACCGCGTTCGCTGTTCCTGATCGCGATCTTTCTCATACCGATGCGATTCTCCGCTGGCGGACTTAAAGTCCCTAACAGCAATTAGCATACGCAATAAGCCAAACACCGCTTATTCTCAGTCACGGAGTATTATTAATAGGAAGAATAATACGTGTGCATTAATTCGAAGAGGATAATCATGTCTTCAACAACACAACCTAGCGCACTCAAGAAAGGTCTTCCCAAGAAGACGGAATCTCTTTGCCCGGAATGCGGAAAACTCATAGAAGCGAATATCTACGAAAAAGATGGTAAGGTATTCATGGAAAAGGAATGCCCCGAGCACGGGTATTTCTCCGATATATACTGGTCGGACGCCAAGGCATATCTCAGGGCCGAGAACTACGCATACGACGGTGTCGGCCTCAGGAACCCCCACGACAAGTCTCTCGCCGAAGGAGAGAACGTTAACTTCCTGGTCGACGGCAAGAAGTACGACATGCTGTCCTGTACCGCTCTGGCTCTGATAGATCTCACCAACAGATGCAACATGAACTGTCCCATCTGTTTCGCCAACGCGAACCAGTCAGGATACGTATACGAGCCCTCGTACGATGAAGTGGTCGCAATGATGGAGGCCCTACGCGCAGAGGAACCCATCAAGTGCACGGCGATCCAGTTCTCCGGAGGTGAGCCGACCGTCCACCCCAGGCTCGTCGACATAATAAAGAAGGCGAAGGAGCTCAAGTTCGCACAGGTCCAGATAGCAACCAACGGAATTGTTTTCGCAAAGGACTATGAGAAGCTGAAGGCATGCAAGTTGGCGGGCCTGAACACGATCTATCTTTCTTTCGACGGCGTCAGCGACGACGTGTACCTTCAGGCGAGGGACAGGAAGATGTTCGACGTCAAACTGAAGGTTATAGAGAACTGCAGGAGGCTCAAAGAGGAAATAGGGCACTCGCCGTCCATCGTCCTCGTGCCAACACTTGTGAGAGGCGTCAATGACCACCAGGTCGGGGCCATAACGGAGTTCGCATTCGAGCACTCTGATGTTATCCGCGGGGTAAATTTCCAGCCAGTGGCGTTCACAGGCAGGATAACCAGAGAAGAGGTCTCCAAGGGAAGGATAACGCTGACGGATCTGGTCGATAAGTTCGGGGAACAGACCGGATATACAGTGCCGGAAGACTGGTAC
>WOYN01000106.1 GCA_011620825.1 Candidatus Methanomethylophilaceae archaeon
AGTCTATGCTTCCCAACGGAGGAATGAGATGAAGATAACTGTCAACGGTGTACCTAAGACGCTGAAGGCCGGAGCCACGCTAAAGGACGCTGTGACCGGCGAGCAATATTACGAAGGGGCGCTGGTGGCGGTGCACCTGTCGGTGGAGACGATCACAAGGAAGACCAACGATTTCGAACTTACCACGCCCAGAGGGAAAATGGTCCTTCATCTCGACGACGGCTCCGATGCTGAAAAATGGAGATCGATGATCAGCACCGTGGAAGGAGTGACCGCAAGGTGGGTCACCCGCAAGATCGTTGCGTTTGGAGCATTTCCTTCAGATTTAAAGTCAGACCCGGCCGACCGCCTTTACCGCAAGTTCGACTGCTTCTTCTCGCTGGGAGGCGGCGACAATCAGACCACCTACATAATGGTCGCCAGGAACGATCACAGGGAGTCATATGGTGCAGGGGCGGGACGCATAGGGCGCATAACTGTCGGAAGGCACCTTATAGACGAACTGCGCGAGGGAGAAGGGATCAGCGAGATACGTCCGGTAATATCGGAGGTGAGCACGGAGAACGTCGATGTGACGTCGGACATGTCATATCCGATGGCCGAAGGATACTCGGTGGACACCAACGTGCTGATAAAATTGGACCCGGAGTCCCCGATAGCCGCCGAACACATACTCATCACGGCCTCGGACCTGAACCTGGAGGTCACTGATCCGACGGGCAGTTTCATCGCAAGCTCCGAGGACCTGGACGCCGACTTAAAACCCGAGAAGGCGGCTGTGAGGGGGACGGGCGCCGTAACGGTAAGGAACGAAGGTACCGGGAAGGGCAGGATATATATTTATAAAGACAAGAGGCAGATCGTCCAGTCCCATAGCTCGGCGGGCAAGGTCGAGCGTGGGCTGGCAATGGTCTCGATGGCTAAAAAGGGTGACAGGATATCCGTGGTCACCGAACCTCCAAGGATGCTTTCGGTCGGAATGACCCAGAAAGCCGGCGGAGACTTTCTTTCCAAGGCAGGTATAGAACAGATCAGGAAGGGTGATACTTCGGACGGAGCGATAATAGTCGAACAGACCCCTGAGCGTACCGTCGAAGCTATGAAGGCCGGGGTCGTCGAAACCTTCGCAGTACCCCGCGACAGAATATATAGGGTCGAGATCACCGCCAAGGACCAAAAAACGTCCTATTACTTTAGAAAGGTCACCGGCCTGAGCCACAAGCCGATAGGGACCATGAAGGTCCAGTTCACCTACGAGGGGGCTTCGATGATGACCTTCTACGGGGACGAGGTGAGGGGCAAGTTCCTCCATCCCCAGGAGCTTTTCAAGAAGGTCAAGCGCGGGGACATCGGAGTTACTAACCAGGCCCGCCCCTACTGCGGGCTGATGGGCATAAGGCTGCAGGACAGCAAGGAATACGGGCCCACCGGCGAGGAGCCGTACGGGACGAACATTATCGGCAGGTTCGCCGATGACCTCAACAGGCTCCTCGCGGAAGCGGAGGAGGACAAGGTCATATACATAACGGAGGAGAAGATATGAGCGAGGAAAGAGAGACCAGGCTGCTTATGATTTCGCCGAACTCCATGCTTACGCCCGACCAGCTTGTCCGTTCGATACACGCGATGAACAAAGAGGTCAAGGTCAAAGAGACATGCTATGGCTGCCTTGTCGAGGGCAGAAGGGACATCGTGAAGGAAGTATTGTGCCAGGTACGCAAGAAATACACCAATGAGGTCTTCTCCAAACGCAGGGCATATCCGGCAGGAGACCCGAGGAGATGCCGTGCCCAGCATGGTACAAGGCCCGGATACTGCCAGCTGGAGGCTGAATGGGCGTTGCTTTCCAATGTGCAGTATGGTCTGGAATGCGCCGACAGAGGCGAGACCGTCGAACAGACCCCGGTGAAGGGGCCTTTTTCGGTGAGAGATTTCAAAAGAATTTGTGAGGAGTAACGATGAAAGTGTTCATAGACCCGCCGAACAGTCTGGTACTGTTCGATATTGTAGAGAGATTCGGCCATGAGCCGCTGAGTGCCATGGCCGCCATCCAGGAGAAGATCGACAACCTGGAGATTGATATGCCTCCGATGAACATGACCCTGGACGACGTGGTCAGGGGCCTAAAGTACGCAGGTGTCGAAGTCCCATCGGGGATCAGGGGCAGGCTGGCGATGTGGGGGCCCATGATCGAGGAGGCGGACGCGGCCATCATAATGGATGATGCACCGTACAGCTTCGGATGCGTCGGATGCGAGCGATCCAACGAGATGTTGAAATATCTGATTAAAAAGCGGAACATACCGATACTTCACGTGGTGTATCCCTCCGACGAGGAGGACGCCAAGAACTTTGTCATCAGTGCCAAGGAATTTCTGGAGGGGCTAAGTAAATGACGATAAAGATCGCAGAGCTGTCGTGTGGGACAGAATACAGCAGCGTGCAGCACGAGATCGAGAAGGCCGCCCTGTCAGTAGGCGCGAAGATGGTCTACCCGGATGTAAGCGCGGACGACGTGGACGATGCGGTCAAACGCTTCGGGTTCAACCCCCGTTCAAACCAGCTTAAGTTGATGATCGCAAGGGCAACCTCGCTGGCTGACGGAAAGTACGATGCGGACGCGGTGTTCATATGCACCTGTTTCAGGTGCGCCGAGGCCGCGTTGGTCAGAAACGAGCTGAGGAGATTTATACAGGACAACACGAATCTTCCAGTAGTCACATACTCTTTCACGGAGAGGCTGAAGGCTCCTCAGATGCTCACAAGGATGGAGGCGCTCGTCACCATCGTTTCGAGGAAAGAATTGCTGGCAAGAGAGAGGCAGACAGGACTGACCGCGGGCTTGGATTCCGGTTCGAGCACCACCAAGGCCGTCATCATGCAGGACAACAAGATAATCGGAAAGGCCTGGACAACGTCAGGGAATGTCATCGAGTCCGCAGACCAGGTGCTTATGGAAGCGATGAAGCAGGCGGGAATAGAGCTCAAGGACCTGGAGGCGATAGGGACCACAGGTTACGGACGCTACACTCTGGGGAAGCACTACAATGCCAAGCTGGTACAGGAAGAGCTGACCGTCAACTCGAAGGGCGCGGTCTGGTTGGCCAACAAGCAGAGGGGAGAGGCGACGATCCTAGACATCGGAGGCATGGACAACAAAGCGATCACAGTCCGCGACGGGGTCCCGGATAATTTCACTATGGGAGGCATATGCGCCGGTGCATCCGGACGTTTCCTGGAGATGACGGCCAAGAGGATGAAAGTGGACATCGAGGACCTTGGCCCTCTTGCGATGAAGGGAGACTGGAGGAACGCCAAGATGAACTCCTACTGCTCGATCTTCGGAATCCAAGACCTGGTCACGCAGCTCGGAGAAGGGAAGACATTCGAGGACGTAGCGGCCGCGGCGTGTCATTCCGTCGCAGAGCAGGTATACGAACAGCAACTTCAGGAGATCGATATAAGGCATCCGATCATCCAGGTAGGCGGCACGTCGCTCATTTCCGGCTTGGTAAAAGCGGTCGGGGAAATACTCGGCGAGTTGCCGATAGTCCCGCCGGACTCCCAGTATATCGGGGCGGTCGGGGGAGCATTACTGAGCTCCGGATTCCTGTGAGGTAAAGAAATGGACATCACGGTTCACGGATCGGACCCGTTCGGGAACGAGGGGTACAAGGTACTTTTCGGGAATATCATGAACGACCTGGGTGAGGCTCTGGCAATAGAGAAGGCAGAGCTCGTGCTCAAAGCAGAGATACCGTTGTTCATATTCTCCGTCAGGTTGCGCGCCGAGCCCGTCAGCAAAACGATAGCGGACGTCAGCAGCCTTCGCGAGGAAGGGTCTGGAGTTTACATAACGATAACGGACGAGCGCTATGCGCCGGAGATACTCAAGGCGATGTGGTCAAAGTATGGCCGGAACAGCGTTGACCAACAGACACGTTTTGACATGTCAGTGTCGAACGCGGACCTCGAGACCGTCAGCAAGACGGTGGTCGCATCCGGCGAGGAAGTCGTCAAGGAGATTATAGGTGCGGTATGGAGGTCCATGCCCGAAGGCATCAGAGTACGCCACGTTTTCATTACCGGGACCGTTATAACGGTAGTCGCGACGGAGGAGATTATGAAGCCCGAGTACATGAAGGAAGGGGCCGAGGTCCACATAGCGATGGGAGGGTCCGCAGATGTTTGAAGTGATAATGTACGACGGCGGTGTTTACCGTTCAGATGAACTTTTCGAGATGATAGAGGACGTGGGCGGAGCGGTCCTCCAGAAGATCAGAAGCTCCCAGATGCTTACGGTGACCATGTCCATTCCCAGCGAAGATAAGGAGACGGTCTCCGCACTCTGCAAGGAGATCGGCGGGGAGGTAAAGGAGGTTCCGCTCGCGGGGACAGAGATAGCGGTAGTGGGTCCCACGCTGGGGCGGCATCACATGCCCCATCCGATATGCGACATAGCAGAAGCGCTCAGGAGGAAGGGCGCGCTTTCGATCGTGATGGGCCTGGCCAGGGGAAGGGGAAAGCAAACAGCTCAGATATCTGCGTCCGAGGTCGGCATCATCAACGAGTATGATGCGGCGATACTTTGTTTCGGCAATTTCAAATCCTGCATAGAGGCGAAAGCGGAGCTCATGAAGGACATCAGGATACCGCTGATCCTCGTGTGCGGTCCCAGACCAGAGGGACTGGAGGACTACTGTGAAGGTATAATTCCAGGCGTGGGGAGGAAATCTGAGAGGATGAGATCTTCAGAGGAGAGGAATAAGCTCGAAGAGATCGTCTCCATGACCGGGGAGGTTCTGAAGGACAAGAGGAAGAGGATGTCCGAGGACCCCCTGTTTGTCCATCCGTCGGAAGTGAAGCAGGTACTCGAGAATTATCCGCCGATAGATATGTGTCTCAGGCCATCCCCGATAGTTCTTCATATGGACGGTCTCAGGGCGAAAATTCCTTACGACGAGAACATAGAGGCGGTCAGCAATATAATGGTCTACGACCGCAGGCTGGGAGATATTGCCAAGATAACCGAGTCGAAGCTAGACCGCAGCAGCATGCTGATCAAGATCAAGACGGGCTCGGAGGTAGAGTACGACGATGCCCGGAACGCAGCAAAGAAACCGTAAAGGCACATATGTCCTTTTCATGGTCCTCCCAGAGGACGTGGAACTCGACGTGGGATCGCTGGGCAGAATATGCCTCGAGGCCGGCGGTTATTGTTATGTCGGAAGCGCCATGAACGGCCTGGACCAACGTGTACGCAGGCACCTCTCCCATGAAAAAAACATACGCTGGCACATTGATTATATCACATCTTTGGCGATAAATATGGAAGCATACTCCTCCGAATGCCCCCGGGCTGTTCCAGAGTGCAAGATTGCCGAGGCCGCCGCACTACTGGGGTTCCAGCCGACCGTCAGGGGTTTCGGCTCCTCGGATTGTCGCTGTTATTCCCATCTTTTATCAGTGCCAGATGGCGGAAAGATGTTGCTGGTCGCAAGTCTTGGAATGAACGCACTGGAGCTCTGACCCGCGTGCGCCCGCGAGTGGTAATCCTTATAATGTATCAGGGTCTTCAGACTTACAATCAGTCCGCATACCATAACGTGGAGGGAACAAATGAAGGCAAACATTGAAACAATTCTATCTCGTAAAGTGACGCCCGAAACGATAACCAAACTTGAGGGTATCGTAGGCAAGGACAACATCAACACGGGCGACATGGACAAGATCCTATACAGCCACGACATGGCCCCCCTCCCCAAGGAAGCAGGCATGGCGTTCAAGAATATACCCGATGTGATAGTAAGGCCGGAGACGGACGAACAGGTGGCAAAGGTCGTCGCCCTAGCATACAAAGACGGGATACCTATCATACCCAGAGGCAACGCGACCTGGGGACTCGGCGGATGCATGCCCACTAACGGGGGCATCGTTATCGACATGTCCTCGAAGATGAACAAGGTTCTCGAGATTAACACCGAGAGCATGTACGTCAAGGTACAGGCCGGTTGCACATGGAAAGGCGTACTCGACGAGTGCATGAAACTTGGTTTCATCATCGGTTCCTACCCGTCAAGCTTCCCCGCAGGGACGGTCGGCGCGTGGACCTCGACCAACGGAATGGGTACAGGCAGCTACAAGTACGGCTCCGCCAAAGACAATGTTCTCAACATGAAGGTCGTTCTTTCCGACGGAACTCTGATCGAGACCGGATACGATCACATCGGATCCTACATGGCAGGCTACAACCTCAATCAGTTCTTCGCAGGTGCCGAAGGGACCCTCGGAGTCCTCACCACTATAACCATGAGGATATACCCCATGGGGGAGATCAGGCCCGTCGCCTACGAGTTCGAGAACCTGAAGGACATGCACGGACCGAT
>WOYN01000126.1 GCA_011620825.1 Candidatus Methanomethylophilaceae archaeon
TTCCATGCCGGCCGTCATACGGTCATGGAACAGGTCGTCCACGGCCTTTATCGGTCTTTTTGTTGTCGTGCTTGATGACATTTTATTCCCCGATTTTTGTCGGATCGGAGTATTTTTGCCGGACCAATATGGGAAGCACAGCGCATCCGCTGATTTGGAAATCCGAACCAGGCGGTCTAAGTCAAGTCCCGCAAGCCCGGAGGTCTGCGGACCGTTGAAGATTCCAGGGTTTGGCGGATGAACCTTTGGAAGCAAATACGCTTCTATGAGCGAACTCACTTGCTTTCTCTGATCGGCACTGATAATACTCCGAGATCAGGACCAAGGGGAATACACGTATGCAATCCCCCCGGTCAAGGTGCTTTTTACTAGGGACACATCTTATTTATAATTTAGGCTTTTTCGATGAAAATGTCTAATTTTCCTGGATATGATGATATTTTGTATATTATTTTGTCAATAAACGCAAAGATGTCTAATAAAAGACGTTTACAAGAAACTTCGTCCCCCGTTCCTGTTGAATGAAACGGGTCGTTCATGCGGGAATCTGCGTCCGACGTCGGAGTCTATGGACGGGAGGCCGGATTTTGCGGGGGCCGGCCCTAAGCCGGGCATCACGGGGTCTGCGCCCGTCCGCAAACGAAAAAGGTGTCAAACCTGTTCATTTCTGAACACGGTGCCCCCACCCCCGTCACCTTTGCGCATGGACCCCTCTTCAGAGAGGGCACCTTATCGCGTAGTATGGGATATCGAACCTGAATGCGGCGTCATATCGCATATATGACATGCCGGAACTCGCTGACATCGAGGATCGGACAGGACCTTCCGGCCGTGGAGACCCTCATCTTTCCGGACACGGTCGAAATCATAACTGCATTCGCGGACAGGGAGTTTTCGCTGTTCTCCGTGACCGGAAATCGGCGGTTGCGGCCCTTCCATACCTATCGGATTCCAACTGCCGTCCTTGGGCGATTCCCGTATGGCCATTACGATGTTTTCAACTTCGCAATCAGGATGCCTCGGTTTCACGGAAATCTGATACGGCAACCATCATCCATCATTTTTCGGTTCTATGAGATAGGAAACGTAACATGCAAATCAAGCGGAAGGCGCATGATAAAAAGGCGATAGGGATGGAGAATGGTGGGCCCGCCCGGATTTGAACCGGAGTCTATAGCTCCCGAAGCTACAAGTATACCAAGCTAGCCCACGGGCCCGACTGAAGCGTGTAGTCTGCATCATGATAAAAAGATTTGTGTTGAAAGGATTTTACGATATAATATTGCGCAGGACATATCGGAGTATCCCGCCGTTGGCCAGATAATCGATCTCCGCCGGCACGTCTGCCCTGCAGACCGCGTCGAACTCCAATTTCTTTCCGTCCCTGTACGCGGTGACCCTGACCATGCACTTAGGTTCAAGTCCCTCGAGGTCGATATCGAACGTCTCGCTGCCGTTGAGCCGCAGCTTCTCCGCGTTCTGTCCGTCCAGGAACTGCAGCGGGACGATGCCCATTCCGATCAGGTTCGAACGGTGTATCCTTTCGAAGGATTCGGCGATGACAGCTTTCACGCCCAGGAGGAGCGGGCCCTTGGCCGCCCAGTCCCTGGAGCTCCCGGTGCCGTATTCTTTCCCGGCCAATACTATCAGGGGGGTCCCTTCCCTGAGGTATTTCTCCGACGTCTCGAATATCGTGCCGACGCTCTTGTCGGGGAAATATATGGACCTGCTCCCTTCGGACCCCGGGACCAGCTGGTTTCTGAGACGGATGTTGGCGAAAGTTCCGCGGACCATGATCTCGTGGTTCGCCCTGCGCGAGCCGTAGGAGTTGAAGTCTTTCTTTTCCACACCGCGCGCTATCAGATATTTTCCCGCATCGCTGTCGGCCGGGAAATCCCCTGCCGGAGAAATGTGGTCGGTAGTGATCGAGTCGCCCAGTTTGGCGAGGCACCTCGCGCCCTCGATGTTCTTTATCGCCGGTTCTTCGAATATGTCGTCGAAGAACGGCGGGTTGCGTATGTAGGTGGAGCTCTCGTCCCATTTGAAAAGAGGGGACTTCTCGTACGGGATCCTGTCCCATCTCTCGGAACCTTTGAAGATATTGCGGTATTCGTTGGAGAATGTCTCGGAGTTGACGAACTCCTTCTTAATCTTCTCGATATCCGCATCGTCGGGCCAGAGGTCCCTGAGGTAAACGTCCCTTCCGCCGGCATCTGCGATCGGCTCGTTCTCAAAATCTATGTCGATCCTTCCCGCGATGGCATATGCGATCACAAGGGGCGGCGAGGCCAGATAGTTGGTCTTGACCAACGGGTGTATCCGTCCCTCGAAGTTGCGGTTGCTCGACGCGACAGCCGCTACGGCGAGGTCGTTGGCTTTTATCTGTCTCGATACGTCGTCGGACAGAGGTCCGCTGTTGCCTATGCATGTCATGCATCCGTAACCGCACACCTGGAATCCGAGCTTCTCCATGAACGGCAGCAGCCCGGACCCTTTTAGATATTCGGTGACCACTTTCGATCCCGGGGCGAGGGACGTTTTCACAAAGTCCTTCTTCTTCAGTCCTAGCTCGCATGCCTTCCTGGCGAGAAGTCCTGCCGCGATCATCACAGACGGATTGGCGGTGTTCGTGCATGAAGTGATCGAAGCGATGACCACCGAGCCGTCTCCCAGCATGCCCGAGGCGGGCTCTCTCTTCTTCACAATGCCAAGATCTTCGAGGGTTCCCTTGAAGGACTCCTTCATCTTTGACAGAGGAATGCGGTCCTGGGGCCTCTTGTGCCCGGCGAGCGAAGGCTCGACGGTTCCAAGATCGAGCTCCAGCATGTCGGTGTATTCGGCTTCGCCGTTGTACCAGAGGGTCTGTTCCTCGGCGTACTTCTTAACCGAATCAATGTGCATGGGGTCTCTTCCGGTCAGTTTGAGGTATTCGATGGTGTTTTCGTCAATGGGGCAATACCCCATAGTCGCGCCGTATTCGGGGGCCATGTTTGCCAATGTGGCGCGATCGGCAAGTTCGAGTCCGGAATAGCCAGGGCCGCAGAATTCGACGAATTTACCCACGACGCCCTTTTTCCTGAGCATCTGCACGCATGTGAGCACCAGGTCCGTGGCGTTCACTCCCGGCTTCAATTTGCCCTTGAGCCTGAACCCTATGACATCGGGCAGCTTCATGTAGCTGGGCCGTCCGACCATTACCGCCTCGGCCTCTATTCCTCCCACTCCCCATCCCGCTACTCCCAGTCCGTTGATCTGGGTCGTATGGGAGTCGGTTCCGAAGCACGAATCCGGATAGGCGGTCTTACCTGTGCAGCCGTCCTTGACATGTACCACGGGTGAAAGATACTCGAGGTTCACCTGGTGGCATATTCCGTTGCCGGGGGGGACCACGCGGAAGTTCCCGAACGAGCCCTGAGCCCATTTAAACAGCGCATACCTCTCCTTGTTCCTGTCGAACTCCAGCTCTTCGTTGAGGTCCTGCGCGTCCGGTCCGCCTGCGTAATCGGTCTGTACGGAATGGTCGATGACCAGATCCACCGGGACAAAGGGATCTATGATCGACCCGTCGAATCCCGAACCGTCCACGGCGGCCCTCATGGACGCCAGATCGGCGACGGCCGCGCCTCCGGTCAGGTCCTGCAGCAGGACCCTTGCCGGTATCCACGGTATCTCGTCGTCCGAACTCTTTTTTGGATTCCAAGATGCGGCCGCGATCACATCCTTGTCGGTGATGAGCTTGCCGTCCCTTTGCCTGAGCATGGACTCCACTATTATCTTGATGGAATAGGGCATCTTGGAGAGGTCTTCGATTATCCCTTTTTCTTCAAGTTCCCTGAGGCTGTATATGTCGATCTTACCTTCATCGGTGTCGATTGTTCTGATACATTTTCCGACTTCGGTCATTATTTATCTCCTGACATCCCCTAGCCGTGTGCAATATAATAAACTTCGAGTCCAGGTCCGATGCGTTATTGTACGGGATTCTCTGTCACCCACATTTGTTCTTGGCCAATGCATGTCGCGGATAATGCTCGACAAACAGAAATAGTTATAAAGCGAGCGTTCCCGTCAAATAAGAGGGCGGAGCGAAGAAATCACCGAAGGGTACAGGGAATATGATATCGTCGTACGTGTGCACGGCCGGCTTGCCGGGTTTGAAATATACGTAACCCGTCGCGACCGGTATGGGATTGGACATGGAGGTCCTGACGTGGATACACGGGAACCTGTCCAGCGGAGCAATGGACACGGTCATGAAGTGCATCTCCTGCTCGGGAGACTACGCCGCGGTCTGGGTGGGCATATCCGCCGTCCTGCTTATTTGCAGACCGACAAGGAAGATCGGCGCCGTTATGGCTGCAGCCGTCTTGCTGGGACTGGTGCTGAACGACCTTATGATAAAGCCGCTGATCGAAAGGCCGAGGCCGTTCATCGAGGACCCGTCGCTGCTCCTCGTGATAGACCCCCCGGACGGCTATTCCTTCGCCTCCGGCCATACGTCGAGGGCGTTCGCCGCAGCGTTCGCACTGTTCATTTACAACAGAAAGTGGGGAGCGGTCCTTTTGGCATATGCCGCGCTGATGGGGTTCTCAAGGGTGTATCTGATGGTGCATTACCCTTCGGACGTAATAGCAGGGGCTCTGATCGGTATAATATGCGCTGTGACCGCCTGCAAAATCGTCGAATATATTAAGAAAAAGTACGGATGCCCCGGCACGGATGCCGGGGAATGACGTTTATTCTTTGTCCCACTCTTCGAAGAGCTGGGCGATGCCCTTCTTGGCTGTGGACCAGGAGGGGACCCCCCCGGTCAGCACGGCCACGTTCACGGCCTCGAGGATCTCCTCTTTGGTAGCTCCGTAGTTCTTCGCAACTTTAGCCTGTGGATATACGCAGTCCTCGCAGGACCTTATGCAGACGCATGCGAGGGCGATGAGCCTCTTGGTCTTCTTGTCAAGCGCACCGTCCTCGAGGATGACCTTGTCCATTTCGTGAATCAGCTTTATCATCTCCGGGTCCAGATCTTTGATGGCCTTCAGGGTCTTGGGCGCGAACCCGCCCATGTTGTCGTACATATCGCAGAACTTCTTGCCGCTCATGTCGCATTCGGAGTCTTCTTTGCATGGCATGCGTGCGAATCAATATGACGGGATAATAAACCATCGCAGTAACGGCTGATCGGTAATTTCAATAACTGAACGACAGGCCGACATAATTTACAAACGACGATCCCGGACCGTCATCGCGGCAAACGGTCCCCGCGCTCCCATTTGACCATCTCTTCTTCGATGATATCTCTTATCGTGTCGAAGCTTTCTTTGCTGTTCGACGCTATCATCGCCCCTTCCCCGTCATAAGACTCGGGACCATGCACCGAACCGCATACGCCCCCCGCCTCCCTTACGATAAGGGCGCCGGCGGCAAGGTCCCAGGGCTGCAAGGCCGCTTCGAAATAGATGTCTATCTTTCCCTCGGCGAGCAACGAAAGCTCGTATGCCGCCGTGCCGAAACGCCGTATGTCCTCGCAAAGGGGCAGGATACGTTCCGAGATACCGAAGCACATCGGCGACCTCTCTTTCTTGTAGGCGCTCCACGAAGTGCAGAACATCGAGTTTGCCAACGGCCTGTCGGAAACATGGATTTTCCTGCCGTTAACATATGCGCCCTTTCCCTTCTCGGCGCAGAACATCTCGTCCGTGTAAGGCTGATGGACGATCCCGGCTACCGTTTCGCCGTTCTTGCGCAGGGCTATAGAGACGGTGCTTACCCTCAGGTCCCTGGCATAGTTCGCGGTGCCGTCTATCGGATCGACTATCCAGGCACAGTCGCCGTCCCCGCTTCTGCCGTCCTCCTCGCCTATGAAGGAGGAGCCGGGAATCAGTTCCGTGAGGCGTTTCCTCAGGAACCTCTCGACCTTGAAGTCGGCGCTGGTGGCCAGGTTCTCCCTGGTGCCTTTGGCATGCACCGTGAGACCTCTGCGGTCCAGCATGATCCTTCCAGCCTCCTCGGCCGCTTCTTTCAGTCCGTCCATCGTGCCCGTGCGACTGCCTAATGATTATTTCATTCTACCCTTGAAACCCTTTTAATCACATAAGCAGGTACACGCACGATGGAAGATGAAGAATGGGAGGCGCTGGTGAAAAAGCTGACCCTGGTCCAGCATGAACTTTACAGTGAAAGGATACCTGCGCTCATCGTCCTGGAAGGGTGCAGCGGAAGGGTGATAGGGAGGATCGCGGGCGACCTTCTGGACAAACTCGAGCCGAGAGGCGTGAGATATGCCCACTTCGATCCGGAAAAGCTTCCGAGCCCCAAGGCGCTTCTGAATTTCCTTGCGTCGACACCTGCTAAGGGGCAGCTCGGGATATTCGACCGCGGATGGT
>WOYN01000031.1 GCA_011620825.1 Candidatus Methanomethylophilaceae archaeon
GGACGACGGAAGCGACGAGAGCCTCTCCAATCCTCCGGCGAGTGAAATGAGTCTCGCGGCTAACGGTCCGCCGAGCATGGCGCACATGTTGGGGCAGGTTATCTTCACTATGGACTCGATATATCCTTCGGTCCTCTCCCTCTCATCGTACATGTCCGAAAGGTTCTGTGCGAGGGCCCTGACCGCATCCATGTCGGCAGATTCGAAATCGGCGCCCATGGACTGGACGTCCGAACCAAGCTCTTCCAGGATTCCTTCCCTCTCGCCATACCTGGCTATCAGGTCCGAGTATTTTCTGTCGCTCGCCATGTCGGCAAGCTCCGGGAAATGCATCCCGTACCACTCGTGAAGCCTCTCGTCGATCAGGTTGCATGTTTCATACAGGCTGTCCATATACCGAATGGCCTGGACTAGGTTCCTGTCCCTGGGCACGGGCTCCGAGGTCCTCAGTTTTCCAAGACGTATCATCACCTCGTGCATCATTTCCGGTGTGAACCCGTACTTCTCGGGTTTGATGAAAGACGAGTCGTACATCTCTGGCCGTCCGAGCTCGGACTGCCTTCTCTCCGATACGGCGACCCTCCCGGCCCTAGCGGCAAGGTCTCTCTCCTCCTGCAGAACATTGCCCCTCTGGATAAGCGCCAGTTTCTCGGCGTTCTCGTCCGGGTCTCTCGGCATCGGTATGCTGTCTATCACCCTTTCGGATTTCTCGTCGCAGAGAAACACGCCGAACCATTTAGTGACCAGTATCGCCAAGCTCTCACATCCTGGACAGTTTTTCGATCTCGGAGAACGGAAGGATCTTCGCTCTGCCCGTGATCATCTGCAGCTTGGCCTGGAATTCCAGTTCTTCCATTCTGTTGTAAGCCTCCTCGATCGTCCTTCCTTGGGTTATGGCTCCGTGGCGGGCCATGAGCATGGCCTTGGAGTCATGGTGTGCGGCTACGGCGTCGACCAGTTCCTGAGATCCCGGGGTGAAGTACGGGACCATGGGGACCTTTCCGAGAAGGATTACGCCTTCGGGCGTCAGTTCCGTCCTGAGCTCTTTTCCCTTTACTGCGATAGATGTGCAGTAGAGAGGATGACAATGGATCACGGATTTTGTTTCAGGGTTCAGATTGTAAAGTGCCAGATGCATTTTGTTTTCAATGGACGGCTTTCCGCCGGATATTATGGAACCGTCGGTTCCCATGAGTATCAGGTCTTCGGGCTCCAGTAGCCCTTTGTTTCTCCCGCTGGGTGTGATCAGTATCTCGCTGTCGCCGATCATCAGGCTCATGTTGCCGCCCGCAGAGACGGTGATCTGTCTGTCGTACAGCATCTTGCAGAAACGTACAAGAAGTCCGCGTCCGAATTCCTCGTTCACTTAAGCACCTTCCTTATTTCGTCAGGTCTTAAAATGCCTTCTTCGGTTATGAATCCGGATACCAGATCGGCAGTCGTCACGTCGAAAGCCGGGTTGAGCGCCGTTGAGCCCTCAGGGGCGATCCTGAAGCCGCCGATCTCCGTGACTTCCTTCTCGTTTCTTTCCTCGATCACAATGTCCTTTCCGGTCTTTGTTGAAAAGTCGAATGTTGAAACAGGTGCGGCAACGTAGAACGGTACATCATAGTGTTTCGCTGCGATGGCCTTGTCCAACGTCCCTATCTTGTTTGCAAAGTCGCCGTTGGCCGCAATTCTGTCGGCTCCGGTTATTATCAGGTCGACGCCCTTCGACATATAGTGCGCTGAAGCCCCGTCGGGTATTATCGCATGCTCGATGCCTTCTTGGACGAGTTCCCATGCCGTCAGCTGCATGCCCTGAAGCCGCGGGCGTGTCTCGGACACATAGACGAAGAACTTCTTTCCTGCGTCGCGGGCGGCACGCATCGGTGCGAGAGCCGTGCCCACGTCGACCGTCGCAAGCGCCCCGGCGTTGCAGTGCGTCATGATCTTCGCTCCGTCCCTGATCAGCGGCTCGCCGAACCTCCCTATTGCCGTGCATTTGTCCACCATGGACTGCGCATAGGTTTCTGCGGCCTCGACAGGGTCGGACCCGCCTACCAGAGCGCTATACATATAATCCACGGCGTAGAACAGGTCGTTCGCTGTAGGTCTGGCGGATTTTATATCCTTTACAGCGCTACTCAGGTCCTCTCCTTTCAGAGAGGCGAGGCACATCGCGTACGCCGCCGAGGCGCCGATCGAAGGAGCCCCTCTCACGGTCATGTTTCGGATGGCCTCTGCGACCTCCCTGTAATCATCGAAGGATACGAACTCGAGGCTTCCGGGAAGCTTTCTCTGCTCTATCATCACGACCTTGCCGTCTTCGAACCAGACCGCGCGGATGTCCTTATCTCCGGAACTGCATCTGACCTTCATATTACCACATCGCCACATGCTCGGGCTACGTTAAATCAATTGCGAGCATCCGAATTCAGAACGGCCCACCGAGAACTTATTATTAGTTACAACGTTTAGCCGCGATGATGAACGGCACGATGGCTGGCGGGTTCGTCCTTTACCACACGGATAAAGGGCTGGTTCACATCTCCAATGGTGTCCAGGTGCGTATTCTGGACGAGCTTTCGAAGCGGAACCTTTCGCTGACAGAAATGGTGGAGATCACGGGCAAGGCACAGTCGACCCTGTCGGTGCATCTGGACAATATGGTGAAGGAGGGCGTGATCACATCCAAGGAGGACCCGGAGGATAACCGAAGGAAGACATATTCGATCTCATCCGTGCGTATTGCCGAGACAAGGCCCCCCGATCCGGAGTCGCTGGCGAAGTCGAAGGAAATCTTCTCCGATATGGCGGACGACCCCGAGAGCATCAGCAACTACATGGTGAGTTTCCTGTATGTGGCGATGGACAGCATGGGGCTGTCCGTAGGCCCCCTTTCAAAGATGATGGGGGGCGTGCACGCGCAGGCTATCGGCGGGAAGTTTCAGAAAGGTCCGATCGAAGAGGTCATAGATGATATCCGCAAATACTATTCCTTTGCGAACATGGGCAAGGTCACAGTATTCTCTTTCAATCCGCTGACTCTTATCATCGATTCCAAGTTCAATGTCAGCAAGGGGGCCGCCGAAGTCATGGGAATGTACGCCGTGGGCTATTTCGCCAAGGCGCTGGAGATGGTATACGGGATGTCTTTCACGGCGGTCTCAAGCGAAGTGTTCGGGCCCGAGAACAATTATTTCAGGTTCGTCTTAGACCACAAGCCCCTGTAAGATCGCGGCTCAGGATTTACCGGCCATGGTGAAGTCCAGTAGGACTCCGTTGCCAAGAACCTCGCTTTTTTCGAGAGTCAGAGCCATTCCGCCGTCCGCAACCCATCCGTCGCCGTCTGCCGGTGTCGGCGACCCCCGTCCCCCGATGATAAGTCCGCCTACGAATACGGTGTAGCGGTCTACGATGCCCGCGCGGAAGAACGATGATATGGTCTCTCCGCCGCCCTCGACAAGCAACTTATCGATTCCCATTTCGTAGAGCTGTTCCATCAGGTCCATAAGGTCAATATCATCCGTGCCTGTGCGGATCGTCTCTTCGCAGTCCCATTCGCGCTCGCATGAACCGAGCGTGACCATGACCGTCGGAGCCCTCTCATCCAACACCATCGCCGAGTCGGGGGTTCTCCCGTGGGGGTCCAGTACGATCCTGATCGGATTCGTGTCATAATCCAGGTCCTTGACTGTAAGATGCGGGTCGTCCGATACGACCGTGCCAACGCCGACCAGGATGGCATCGAACTCCTTGCGGAGCCTCTTCACGCGTTCTCTGTCATCGGCCGAAGAGATCATAACCTGTCTGCGGTCGTTGCCTGCTATTTTTCCGTCTGCCGACATGGCGCAATTAATCTGTACGTACGGTCTCATTTTTTGTCCCCGGATTTACGCTGAAATGATATATTTCGCCTCTGCGTTCCACTCCGAACCTGACGTCCAGGAAGGATTCCAGAGTATCCATCTGGCTCAGCAGGTGCCTGCTGATCTTTGAAACCTTGAAAGAACTCCTCCCTTCGGCCATTGCCATATATGGAAGTAGCTGGTCCGCCGTGTGGACGTCGACGGTCGCACCGCTCCGCATCTCCCGTATCAGGTCGTTGGCGGCATCTTCACCTGTTTTCTCTGCCGAATATTCTCTGGTGGTAAGCGCGTTGCTTCCAAGTTTTCCGTTCTCGAAGTCGGCCACAAGGCATATGCCCGCTCCTCTCGAGTCTCCGTGCGTGATCTGCATCTCTATTTCGGTGTCGGCGATAGGTTTCAAGACTCTGACGCACGAACGCACTATCTCTTTACTTATGTGGTCCGAAAGATTCTGAGCAAAACAGATACCTCGTACCGACACCAGTTCGCCCAGCCTGTCCAGGTTCATCGGGGAGATATCACCTATGGGGTCGAGAGTCGCAACAACGTGGCCTCCGCCCCGGGGGTAGAACCCTCTCTCCTTTATCTCCACCTGGGTGTGCACGCCCATTCTGTCCAGCAACGGGAAGAGGACCTGCTGATAGCTGTCAATGGGCGGCGCCCAGAGGACGTTGGTCCCTCCCCTTATGTCGACCGTCACCCTTTCCCTGTGATTCCTGGCCGCAAGTAAAATGGCCTGAAGGACCAGAGTGATGCTGCCCGCTGTACCTATGTTCAGGGCGATGCTGTTCTTCTGTTCGGTTCCTGGCCTGAAAATAAGCTCGGAGGATCCGGTGAAATTCCCTTCGACCTGAGAACCGGTCATCTCCGCGACGGCGCTTATTGCGGCGCAGTGCTGTTTGGACAATCCATTAGTGGGGCGGTTCTCTCTGATCCTGGTAAGGTGCGCTGTTATGCCGGTGACGGCGGAAAGGGCGACCGAGGTACGGACCATCTGTCCGCCGCCTTCTCCCTTTGAACTGTCAATCTCCAACATAAAGTACCAGCGGTACATGTTCTGGCTTCGATAAAGATTTAACCGTACCGCGGTAAATAAAATCGGTGCGACTGCCGGGTTGCATAATCGTACTTGACGGTATTTTTGAAAACATGTCAATTTTATACCTTTAAGCACAATTCGAATCTCATTCGACCACAACGTCCGCGGGAGGCGGATCGGATATTATTTTGGGGCGTTGCTTATCGGTCATTTGAACTTTGAACATCTCATCAAATGACGCACAGCATCTGAATCGATGCCTTAGGAGGGTTCTTATCCCGCAGGATAACATGTAGAACTCTCATCTGATGACGAATTGCCTATTGCCTCGACTATTCGGCCTCTGCACGAACCATGTACGCATATGAATGCTGTCTTCATATTGGTCCAATCTATTCGAACGGTTCACTCCTTGTAATTGCCCAACGTCAAATATGCCGGAAGTTCGAAACCGCTTCTTGGACCGACGACCGTCTTCCATTTCGTGACCTTCTCTACCTGACGCTCTATTCCTTCACAAAGTCCAGGCAGTATTATTGTGCGCATGTTCACTTTACCGGCGATACCCGATGTCGCGAGCCCCTTCATCACCGTGGCCGGTGTCATGAGGTGCATACTGGCCGCATGGTCGATGGTGAATCCCTTTGTATCTGTTGGCACAATCCATAAACTTATGTCCGGAGCATTTCTGAATATCAACTTAAGAACATAGTGGGTGACAGTAGAATTTCCCGTCACTATTACGGGCGAATCGGCCGTGGGAGAATTGATTTCAATCAAAGTCTCTGGAATTACTTTCATTGAATAATCAGCCTCACGAATTTCTAATTTTATCGAAAGAGGACCTCCGAGGGATTCTTTCATTTTCAGTGCCATCTCGGGACATCGATCCGTTTTCACAGTGCCCTCACTCAAAGCTTTTGCAAATGCCAGACAATCAACGCACCCGCACCCGCCGCAATCCTTACCCGGCAGATATTTTACTATATCGTCGGGTGACAAACCGTAGAAATCCACAGCTTCAATTACCATTGCTATCCCTCACTTGCTATTTGGGATTTGTATTATCCTACCGAGCCTTATCATCATCTATTGCGGCTCTGCCACATTTTCCCTTTGATTTCCTATTCTTTTTACGCGTCCTTCACCGTCACAATATTTCCTTCGGACACAAACCTTCGGTATGGCTGCAGCATCATAGCCTACATATTCCGAAATCATCGGTGCCGTCCTCCTCTGGATATTGGAAAAACATGGTCTTCTGTGTCGAAACCAAAAATGACGGTAATAAATCCTAATCTGATCACCGTGCAACTATTCGCTTGGATCGGCAGGTACCCGATTGCCGGGTGCCCGTCATTTCCTCTTGTTTGATTGTGATAGGATGAAAATGCGCAACCAATTGATTATCGTCATCTTAGTTGCTGTCTAATTCTGTGCCATCATTACGGCGTACGCTTTA
>WOYN01000098.1 GCA_011620825.1 Candidatus Methanomethylophilaceae archaeon
CCGCTGTTTTTGGACGGGATAGTGATATACATAAAAGAGAGGCGCTGGAAATCCTTTGCGCTCCTTGTGGGAGTCGTGGCGGTGCTTGTCGTTCTGCATATTCTGAACTATGTCCTGCTAACCTACACGAGCCTGTTCTTCATACTTTTCGTCCTGATAGGGGCCACGGGCGTCGTGGCCATAGCCGAGGCGATACAGAGGGTATTGTTCTACCGTGTCGTCCACTCCATCGAATACATGAACGTGAAGAACAAACTGAGCCTCTGGGATAGGATGGTGGCATTCATGTTCAACGTTCCGGACGACCTCGATACCCGAAATATAACTATGAATTACAATGTCCAGAGGACATCCATTCCTTGGAAGGAGATGATCCAGACGATAGCGATGGCCCTCATGTTCGGAATGTGCATCTGGATATACATATCGATGAACCCAGCGTTCATGGGCGAAAATACCTTCACATCCATTCCGATATTCATGTTCTCTCTAGTATTGGTCATTCCACTGCTCGTGCTGCCTTTCACGATATTCAAATCACTTGATGTGAGGGTGGAGACGAACTATCGTGCATTCCACATACACAGCGGAGTGATGGAAACTCTGAAGAGGATGGCGCTTCCGGTCGGTGCGGCGCTGATATTCGTTCTTCTGGCTATAAACAAGTCCGAGCCTGTTCAGGTCATAACATACATCGGGGCATCTGCTCTGGCCATAATATTCGTCGTTGGCTATACGTGCATACTGTACTATACCACGAACGAAAGGCCCCTCGTCAACGACATAGTGACGAAATGGAGAATATTTCGCCCTGTTCCTATATTTGTGAGCCTGGACGACAGCGGGTCCAACAAAGCGATGTTCGACGAGGTCCCCGGCACGCCCAAGAGGGACAAGTCTGATTTCGGCGAACTGATACTTCCTCAGAACAGATGATCAATCCTCAAATTTCGGGTTCATCCTACCCGGCGATGCGAGCGACCTGAATATCGGCATGAAGACCTGCCCGGAGCTGAATCCCTCGGTTTTGTTAAGTCCCAGAAGTTCAGGCTCTTGATTGTTCGTAATGATAATCTTATATCTCTGCTCGGTGCCGTCCGCTGTTAAAAGCGGAGCTTCATATGCCTGGGCGACCGCAAGGGCGGTCTCTGCGATATTCTGTATATCTTCGGGACCCATGGTATCAGGCACGTAGACCATGAATGAGCAAACTCCCGTCTCGTTGTTAATCATGAACCTTGTTTCGGATTTCTCGAGGCAGGCCCTGAAACTGTCTGCTTTTTCGCCTTCGCCTGCAAGCTCGCTCATCCTTTCGACGAAAACGTTCGGTACATCGATATAAATGGCTTCTTTGCCGAGAATGCTCCACATGCCGAAGTGATTTCCCACTAGATAGATAAGGGATTCGTTCTTAGTTCTGCTGTTGCAGAAAGTAACGTGGCATATCATAAAGATTAAAACCGTTGTGGTGCGTGAAGGTTCCGTTCGCAATGACAGAGGATTTTAAAGTCACGCCCTGGGAGGTCACCGGGGACATCGATTACGGTCTCCTCCAGGAGAGGTTCGGTACCACGCCGATAGACGCCGCGCTCCTCAAACGGCTGTCGAAGTACGGTGAAGTGCACCCTATGCTCAGACGCGGCATATTCTATTCACACAGGGACATCAACCAGCTCCTTGACGAGTACGATAAGGGCAACAAGTTCGTGCTCTATACGGGAAGGGGGCCTTCCGGGAACACGCACCTGGGGCACATGATGCCATGGATATTCAACAAGTGGGTACAGGACGTATTCAAAATACCGATGCTGTTCCAGATGACCGATGATGAGAAATTCCTTTTCAAAGACCTTACGCTGGGCGACACAAGGAGCATGGCCTACGAGAACGCGCTGGACTTCGTTGCGCTGGGATTCGACCCGGATAACACAAAAATAATCCTTGATACAGAGAATATAAAGACTCTCTATCCGATAGCCTTGAAAGTGTCGAAGAAGGTCACATTCTCGACCGCAAAAGCCGTCTTCGGTTTCGACAATTCCACCAATCTCGGTTCGATATTCTTCACATCCATCCAGGCCGCGCCCGCGTTCCTCCCCACAGAGGAGGCTGGGAAACAGGTGCCGTGCATGATACCCTGCGGTATAGACCAGGACCCGCATTTCAGGGTCGCCAGAGACGTCGCTCCCGGCCTGGGATATCCCAAGCCTGCCATGATGTACTGCAAGATGTTCCCCGGCCTGGGAGGAGGGGACAAGATGTCGTCCTCCGACGAGAACGCAACCATCTACACCACAGACGGGCCGAAAGCGGTCAAGAAGAAAGTAGGCAGAGCATTCACCGGAGGCCGCGTATCGGTCGAAGAACAAAGAGAAAACGGCGGGAACCCAGAGGCCTGCGCCGTATTCAAATATTATTTCTATATGTTCGAAAAGGATGATTCCAAGATCAACGAACTGGCCGACAAATGCCGCTCGGGGTGTATCCTGTGCGGCGAGTGCAAGGTCGAGCTTACAGCAAGGATAAACTTGTTTTTGGAGGACCATCAGGCAAAGCGCGAGGAAGCCAGGGAGATCGTGGGAAACATGACCTATGGCGGATTCAAGTGGAAGAAGGACGGCGATTAAGATGGACCCTACAGTTGCGGAAGGACTAAGCTATAATGAAATAAAGCTGTTGCTGGCACTTGATGCTGCAGGAGGAAAGGCCTCACCCCAGGACCTGATATCCAAATATGATTTCTCGATCGAAGTGGAGGTAATGGGCGCGGCGTCCTGGCTGGAGACCAAGGGCTTGGCGAAGATTGCAGAAGAGAGCACGATGTTCTTCGCGATCGGCGACGAATCCGTTGCCAAGCACGGACTTCCCGAGAGAAAGGCGATCGAAGCCATCGATGCCGCAGGCGGCAAGATCGGAATGCCTGAATTGGCAGGGGCCATGCCCGGCGGAGAGGATAAGATAGCTGTCGGATGGCTTAAAAGAAAAGGCCTCGCAGACATCGTAAAAGAGGGAGGATCCAAGATTCTGGTACTTACAGATAAGGGCAGAGATTCACTGGGCAAGAAACTGCCGGTCGAGGAATTTTTGGAGACACTTCTAAAGGGCCCGGTTGCTGAAAAGGATGCGGACAAGAGCATCATAAGCGAGCTCAAGGGACGCGGAGGAATCATCCGCGAGGCGCCAGAAGTATCCAGAGAAATTACGATCACGGAAGAAGGTATGCGGATAGCGAAATCGGGCATCGAGCTCAAGAGGGAGGTAACCGATATCACCGACCGTCTGATACAGAGCGGAGAATGGCGGGGTGCCGAATACCGCAAGTACGATATCCATACGTTCGCCCCTGCATTGTACCCTGCCAAAAGGTCCCCGATCACCAGGCTCAGCGACCAAGTGAGGCAGATGTTCCTGGACATGGGGTTCGTGGAGATGTCATCCGATTACGTTCAACCATCCTTCTGGAACATGGATGTACTGTTCACGCCTCAGGACCACCCGGCGAGGGACCTCCAGGATACGTTCTACCTGGACTATCCTTCGTCGATACGCGAGGATGACCATGAGCTTGTGGAATGTGTCAGGGAGCTCCATGAGAACGGCGGAGGGACGGGCTCCACAGGATGGGGAGGGGAATGGTCTAAGGAGTTTTCGGAATCCGCCATACTGAGGACGCACAGCACTGTGAGCAGCATACGGTACATCGCGGCCCATCCCGAGGCCCCCTGCAAGGCGTTCTCGATCTCCAGGATATTCAGGAAGGAATCCATAGACGCAACGCATCTCCCCGAATTCACCCAGATCGAGGGCATCGTTATCGATGAGAATGCCAACTTCGATACTCTGATATCGATCATCCGCGAGTTCTACGCCAGGATGGGTTTCGATAAAATCCGCATAAGGCCAGCATATTTTCCATATACCGAACCGTCGCTGGAACTCGAGGTGTTCTTCAACGGAAAGTGGATGGAGCTTGGCGGCGCTGGGATATTCAGGCCTGAGGTCGTAGCTCCGTTCGGCGTTAAGCACCCCGTGCTTGCATGGGGATTCGGATTCGAGAGACTCGCAATGCTCAAATGGAACATCAAGGACATCCGTGAGCTCTACATCTCCGATCTGGACACTCTTAAGGGCAGTAAGGTTTTCTGATCAGTCGAAGACTACTCTGCCCCCTTTCGATCTTACTGCTTCCGTCAGGGTAAGAATGCTATCTCTGCGCTCCTCGTTGCGACATGAACTGAGCGCTTTGCCCAGATAGCTCAAGCAATCTTCCATGCTCCCGCGTTCGTATGCTATGCCGGCACGAAGCACCATCATTTCATCCAAACGGGAGATATCCCCTGTTTCGGTGAACTTCCTTACGGTGTCGATGAGCGCCTTCTCTGCGTCTTCGTAGCGTCCGAGGGAATACAGGGACCTGCCGATAAGCATCGCCGACCTGGCGGTACCGCTCTTTGCATGGATTCTTTCGGCATCCGAAAGTGATTCCTTAGGGTTTTTTTTGACGAGCTTGGACTCGGCGCGCACGATATCCGCTTCGTCCGAACCCAATTTTTCCAGCTCGAAGGCGGCCTTCTCTGCGAACTCCGCATCCCCGCATGCTATTGCGATCTTGGCGCGAACGCTCCACGACGCCAGCGGATCCTTCGTTGAAGCGTCTAGGCCTTTTACAATATCCAAAAGGTCGTCGTTATGATTTTCCAGGAACGATGCGGACTTGTTTACGAGCAACCGGTTCGCCTCCACGGAACGCCCGGCGGCAGAAAGGTGGTGCAGTCTTTCCTGTTCGTCCGGGACATTGTCCATCCACCAATCGGCGGCCGTGCTGTTCCATCTCCGTATGGATTCTGCATCTACTGCATCGAGGTAGCATTTCTTGATATCCGGAGATATGTTTACAATGCCCTCGTGGGTGGCGGGGACCACACCCGAATCGGTGGGCGGAAGCAGTTTTTTGTTGACAGGTACGCGTATGACGCACGCCAGCCCCAGCGCGTCCCGGTCAGATACGCTCAGTTTATCCCACATGAGCCCCGGATCGCATCTTCTCATATCCAGTACGGTCTCGAACGGCACGCCGGCATCTTCGAGCTTCTTCCTCACGTGTTCTGCTTCGATCCTTCCTTCGGGTTCTAGGTAATAGACCTTCCTCCTGATCCCGGAGCCTATCACGTGGACCTGGTTCTCCCTGACCTTGCCGGCCTGCCTGAGTTTTTTCAATTCCAGGGAAGAGTGGGCTCTGGAGATTCCGAGGGCGGCGGCGATGCCGTCCTGGGTAAGGTCGAATGGCAGGTTATATACTTCTTCCTCGTCCACCATTTTGAATCTGCCGAGGTGAAGGAGTATTCTCTCGCGAATTGTTGGGTTCTCCATTGTAACAGCGGTTAATGATGATATTCTTTAAAGTCTTTTTAGTGTCAAAGTATATATTTTGTACACATTAGGGCTGACCATGAACAGGCTCTTCGTCTGCAGCGAACCCGACATCCCTTCGGTCAACATGAGGGACTGTTTAATGGAGATTCAGGACTGGGACGAGATCGGTTGCGGCAACGGAGCAAGAATGTTCCGCCACGGGGACACGTACATGCTTTCATCCCAGCGCTGGCATGTTGACTTTGAGGATGTATTGGATGTTTCGGGCGAATTCGGGGTCGACCCCGAAATGGTCATATTCATGTCCCGGCATTCGTCAGAAAGCGGGCGTCCAGCATTGACCGTACATCCCATCGGCAACTACCACGGCAACGAGCTGGGAGGAAGGCCCCATAAGCTGGTCAGTTCTTCCCCCGGATATATGACCGATGCCCTCAGACGCATATCGAAGCTGAACGACATGGACGGCACGCAGGTGACTTTCGAAGTGACGCATCACGGACCATGGCTCGATCGACCAACGTTCTTTATTGAGGTGGGAAGTGACAGTTCACACTGGGGAAACAGGCATGCAGCTGACATACTGGCACATGTGCTTGCCACAAACAACGGCAGCGACAATCCTGCTGTGATCGGAGTGGGTGGA
Organism: Candidatus Methanomethylophilaceae archaeon; assembly: GCA_011620825.1. GTDB lineage: Archaea > Thermoplasmatota > Thermoplasmata > Methanomassiliicoccales > Methanomethylophilaceae > VadinCA11. The sequence continues at coordinate 6,020 of WOYN01000098.1, forward strand.
GGCCATTATGCACCCAGGTTCACCGAGGCTGCGCTAAGCCTCAAAGCGGACTTCGGACACATGATTCCGAACTATCAGATCGACAACAGGGATGACGAGGATATTGCCAGAATGTTGCGCGAGGCGTGCGAGGCGACCTCTACCAAACTGGTATTCCTTCACAGAAAATCCATGAAGGGACCCCAGGCGACCAGAATAAAAGATCTGGCAGTCTCGGAGGGGTTCGAGGT
>WOYN01000161.1 GCA_011620825.1 Candidatus Methanomethylophilaceae archaeon
CCCTCTGACCATCGCCTCGTCGAAGGACTGCTTTATAAGTTCCATCGTCTCGTGGAGGTATTGTATACCTTTCGTCATATCGATCAGGACGTTTGTGTTCTTGAAGCATACTACTCCCTTGGCCTCGTCCTTGCTGATTCCGAGCTCCTCGAGCTGCTTTGCAAGCGCCTTGGGGTCCTTGATCTTTGCGTCTGGATCTATGTCACCCTTGTGGATAGCCTCGACGACGCCCTCCTCCAGAGGTTCAACGGTGAAATAGAACTTGTTGTGTTTGTTGGGCGATTTTCCCTCGAACTCACGGGAGTTCGGCCCTTTGACGCTCTCTCTGTAGACCACAATGGGCTGAGAAGAGACTATCTCAACGTGCTGCTCGTTGACAATACGATATTCGGTGATCTCCAGATGAAGTTCTCCCATACCGGATATCAGGTGTTCGCCCGTATCGTTGTTGATCTCGATGTTCAGCGAGGGGTCGGCCTTAGCGATAGACCTGAGAACCTCCACTAATTTAGGAAGGTCCTTCGTGTTCTTCGCTTCGACGGCCTTGGTGACCACAGGCTCCGAGTAGTGAGTCATCTTCTCGAAGGGGTCCATGTCCCTGCTGGATGAAAGTGTAGAACCGGATATTGCATCCTTGAGCCCCGTGATAGCGACGATGTTTCCTGCCTCGCACTCCTCGATAGGAATCCTGTCGGCTCCGACCATCAGAGCGACTGTCTGAACCCTCTGGGGGTTGGGCATCCCGGATATGTAGAGCGTGTCTCCTTTCCTTACCTTTCCCGAGAACAGTCTGCCGAACGCGACTTCGCCCGCGTGGGGGTCCATTATGATCTTGGTTACCATCAGAGAGGTGGGCCCATCCGGGTCGCAGGTCATCATCGCTTTGCCTATAGGTGTCTCCTTGTCCCCTTTCCAAATTACAGGGATACGGAGCTTCTGAGCCTCCAGGGGGTTAGGAACGTGCCTGATGGCCATTCCGAGAGCTACCTCATGCAGAGGGATCTTCTTTGCCAGCTCGGCCTGTCCTCCCTCACGCTTGCAGTAGTCGAATATGTCGCTGAAGGTAAAATTGTATTTCTTCATGGCCGGAACGGTTATCGCCCAGTTGTTGTAGGCGGATCCGAATCCGACAGTACCGTCTTGGATGCTGACCTGCCACTGCTTGTTGAGTGGCGCGGGCAGGTTAACGAAAAGCTTATGGTTGAACTCGGCGACGAGCTTTGCGAACTTTTCGATCATCATCTCTTTGGTGACCTGTTGTTCGACTATCATCCTGTCCACCTTATTAATGAACAGCATGGGCCTTACGCGCTCTCTCATCGCCTGCTTGATAACCGTCTCGGTCTGAGGCATGATGCCTTCGACCGCACAGCACAGAATGAACACGCCGTCAAGGGCCCTCATTGCCCTAGTGACGTCCCCGCCGAAGTCTACGTGACCGGGGGTGTCGATTAGGTTGATCAGGTAGTCCTGACCTTCCCAGCGGTGAACCATCGATGCGCTCGCGGCGTTTATCGTGATTCCTCTTGCCGCTTCCTGCTCATCGAAGTCCAGGACGCGCTGCTCTCCTGCGAGCTCCGAGGACATCATTCCGGCGCCTGCGATGAGGTTATCCGAGAAAGTAGTCTTTCCGTGGTCGATATGGGCCGCTGTACCGATGTTCCTGATGAACTGGGGCGTACTCATTATTTTAGTTGCTTTGTGTACGTTATCTTCTTTCCTTCCCATTAATTTCACACACCGGTTACGATCACCTGGCGGCCTGGGCCACTCTTTCGATCTCTTCCTTCTTGGCTACCGCGAAGGACTGCATGTCCCCTCTGGATGCTAGCAACATTTCATCGGCCAGGCACTCAGATATCGATTTCTTGCTCTTGGACGATGACTGGACTACGCCTGTGCTCAGGTTGCGCAGAGCGATGTCGAGCCTCCTCTGAGGCGAGATGTCAACGGCCTTGGGTACGGAGATTCCTCCAAACTGAAGTCTGGTGATCTCTTCCCTGGGCGCGGCGTTCTCGAGCCCGATCACAAGGATCTGTATCGGATTCTGCTTGGTCTTGGCGGCAACTATGTCGAAGGCCTGGGAAACGGTCTTGTAAGCCTTCATCTTCTTGCCCGTGTACTTCTCGGTTCTCATAATGTCATTGATGAGCCTCTCGACAATGCTCAGCTTTGACTTTCCGAACCATCTGTTTGCGTGCTTTCCTCCGGAGTGGGGAATGTTTGTCGGGGTTAGATCGATGTATTTTGCCAGACCTCCGTCCCCCACTACGACATCGGTCGTATCATACTTACCGAACATCAGAGCCTTGGTTGCCGAAAGCACCTCGGCGACTTCAACCGTTCCTTCTACTGCTTCATCTACCATGAAAATCACCTAACCGGTTTCTCCGTCCTTCCTCTGACCATTTCGTCGAGGGAGACGTTGTTTACTTTGATTACTTTGAAACGGACACCGGGGATGTCTCCGTAAGAACGGCCCATCCTCCCGCCGATACCTTCTATGAGCACCTCATCGTGCTCGTCGATGAAGTTGATGGCTCCGTCGCCCACTGCGAAGGCTGTGACCTGGCGTCCATTCTTTATCAGCTGGATCTTGACGCACTTGCGTATGGCGGAGTTGGGCTGCTTAGCCTCTATGCCCACCTTTTCCAGCACGATGCCCCTGGCCTGAGAGGACCCTTCCAGCGGGTCTGACCTCTCCCTGAGCCTGAGCACTCTCTTCTTGTATCCTCTGTCGAGCCAGCGGAACTTCTGCCTGTCCACTTTCATTTTCCTTGCGGTGTTTAGACCATTTCCCAAACTTTCACCTTCGTCGAGTATATCACGCGATATTTCAAGCGTATTTAAAGACCACGTATAGACGGGTCAGTGTGCGGAACATGGCTATCATAACTCCCTATTTAAGACCTTTTACGATTCCTGGTGCCCATTTGCTATTACGCATATGTAGTGGCATTACAGGCAATAGAGGTCTCTGCACACCCCTCCGAGGATCTTCATACCATCCTCGATTTCCCCGGCGCTGGGAGTGGCGAAGTTGAGACGGACCGTATTCTCTCCGCCCTTTATGTGGAACGGGCGGCCTGGCATGGTGACCAGGCCTTTATCGAGTGCCAGTTCGAAAAGCTTCATGGCATCGGTTCCGTCCGGCGACCTGAGCCATATGAACATTCCGCCTGCCGGATCATTCCACCTCATCGCCTCCGGGAGACGGTCTTCCATTGCATCCAAGAATATCCTTTTCTTGTGTTTATATCCCCTGCGGAGCGATGAGAGATATTCTTCGTAGTCGTTATTGGACAGGAAGTCGTCGATCACCCTCTGGGAGAACGATCCGGATTGCAGAGACGCCGCCTCGATGGACCTGTTGGCGACCTCCTTCATCCAATCAGGGACGACCATCCATCCGACCCTCATGCCGGGCGATATCGTCTTGGAGAAAGAGCCCAGAAGTACGGTATCCTCGGGTGCCATGCTTTTGATGGTGCTCCCCGGACGCCCATTATATCCGAGCTCTCCGTAAGCATCGTCCTCCACCAAAAGGCAACCAGAACCTTCGATTATCTTTGAAACTGAAAGTCTGGCACTTCTCGAGTAGCTTCTGCCTGACGGGTTCTGAAAGTTTGGAATCGAGTAGAACATCTTGGCCCCGCTCTCCACCGAATCGGACAGCATCTCCCCGTCGGGGCCGTCGTCCGTCATCTCGACCGCTCTGAAGATCGGCCCGTACGAGGAGAAAGACTGCAGGGCGCCGAGATATCCGGGGTTCTCCACCGCCATCGTATCTCCGCGGTTCAGGAACATCCTGCCCAGCTGGTCGAAGCATTCCTGCGATCCGTTGGTCATGAAAACATCGTCTGCGGAGGCTTCGAACCCCAGTTCGGACCTGCATCTTTCCGCAATCTTCTCTCTGAGCGGACGGAATCCGGCCGTCGCCCCGTATTGGAGCGCCGGGCACGCTCCATCGCCGCTTAGCACCCTGTCGACGGATCCCCTCAGACCCTCTGTATCGAAGAAGGAATTATCCGGCAGACCTGTAGCGAATGATATCATGCCAGGTCTTTCTGCGACCTCTACAAGCCCCATGATATACGAAGGCATCGTACCTTCTGCGGCTTCGGAAAAGGATGGGCGCATGACGATATGATGCGGCCAAACCATAAAAGCATGCACCTGCGCGGGGGCATAGGCATAACCTTTAAATGCTACTCGGCCTAGCGGACACGGGAGATAAAATGGGGAACGAAGAAGATTACTTGACATTGCTCGGCAGAGCGAAGATGAACCTACCGGAGACTATCGAGAGCCACGAGAGGTTCGTACTTCCGGAACTGGACATCATACAGGAGGGAAAGATCACCATCCTCAGAAACTTCATGGACGTCGCCGACAAGGTCAGGCGCGACCCTCAGCACCTTTTGCACTTCCTTTTGAGAGAATTAGGAGCACCGGGCGATATTGACAACAGAAGGGCGGTCTTCAAAGCTAAAATCTCACCTCAGACCATCTCCGAGAGGCTGCAGCAATATATGGACACCTACGTTGTGTGCACCGAGTGCGGACGCCCTGACACGAAGCTCGTGAAAGAAGATAGGGTCATGGTATTGGAGTGCGAGGCATGCGGTGCACGCAGGCCTATCGCCGTCCGCAAGACGATAAAGACGGACGCCAATGCACTGAAAGTAGGCGATATCCTCGAGATACTGATAACCGATGTCGGGAAGAAGGGGGACGGGATAGGCAAGTACAATGATTTCGTGATAATCATCCCCGGCACCACCAAGGGTGCCCGCGTACATGCCAAAATCACCAACATGTCCAACAAGACCGCTTTCGGCCAGGTAACGAATGAGGCCGTAACCCGCTGAGATCCATGAGATATTTCGTCGAATCCTACGGATGCACGATGAACTATGGTGAGGGAGCGCAGCTCTCCGAACGTATGTCGGGAATGGGCTACGAGGAGGCCGCGTCCGCAGAAACAGCGGACGTTGTCATTTTGAACACTTGCACCGTGGTCGATGCGACTGAAAAGAAAATGGTCAAGAGGATGACAGAACTCAGAAGAATGGGCAAAGAGGTAATAGTTACCGGCTGCATGGCCGAGGTACAGCCCGGAAGAATATCGGTGCGGTTGCCTGATTCGTTGATCATACCTCCTAAAAGTTATTCCGAGTTCTCCGATAAGGTTGGAAATAAATATGGATGCTGGCACCCTCTTGACAATAAGGAGACCGGCACTTCGGCGATACTGCCGATAGCCCAGGGTTGCCTGGGCGCCTGCTCGTACTGCATCACCCGTTTCGCAAGGGGGAAACTTCTGAGCTATCCCGAAGATGAGCTCCTGGCAGAGTTCAGAAAAAGAGTTCAAGAGGGAGCAAAGGAGGTCCTTGTTACAGCCCAGGACACGGCGTGCTACGGCCGCGACATCGGCTCCAGCCTGCCCGACCTTCTCTCCAAGATGCTCGAGGTCCCGGGCGACTTCAGGGTCCGCATCGGTATGATGAACCCCGACTGGCTCTCCCCTATAGCCGACGAACTGATGTATGTTTTTGAGGATCCGAGGGTCTATAGGTTCCTGCACATCCCGGTACAGAGCGGAAGCGACGGCATACTCAAAGCTATGAGGAGGGGGTACACCATAGAAGATTATCTGTCTTTGGTTAAATCCATACGTGCCAGATATCCCGACATAAGCATTTCTACCGACATGATTGCCGGATTCCCGGGCGAAACGGAAGAAGACCATCTGAAGAGTGTCGAGCTGTTGCGCGAACTCAGGGCGGATACCGTCAATATAACACGGTTCTCGCCCCGTCCCGGGACGAAGGCAGCAGAGATGGAACAGGTCAACGGGCGCCTGATCAAAGCCCGTTCGACCGAGCTCACCGACGTAAAGAACGAGGTCGAGCTTGCCAATAACGAGAAGCTTGTGGGAAGGACCTTCAGGGTGCTCGTTACTGAAGAAGGAAAGGAGGGCTCTGTGATCGCCAGGACCGGCAACTACAGGCCGGTTGGGATT
>WOYN01000092.1 GCA_011620825.1 Candidatus Methanomethylophilaceae archaeon
GAGCATGACCCCGTATTTTGCGATCTCCGCGACTTCGGTCACATGTCCTACATCCTGTTTCATTCCGAGATCGGCCATTGCCGCCCTCGTGTTCTCTTCCAGCACCTTGCAGTTCCTGCACCCTGCTCCGAGAATCTTCACGAATGCGTCGTCTGCGTTTTCCGTCGTTTTCTTTTTTCCAAACATTTTTCACCTCAAAAGATCAAATTGAACAGGTATCCCGTCAGCATCACGCCGGAAAGGCATATTCCGATGAATATGACCAGCAACTTGTTCTTGACCACGGTCTTCAGCAATACGATCGAAGGGATCGACATTATGGTCACCCCCATCATGAAGGCCAATATCGTACCGACTTCGATTCCTTTCGCATAGAGCGCCTCGGCTATCGGAATCGTGCCGAATATGTCGGCATAGACGAGTGCACCGGTCAAAGTAGCTATGATCACAGAGAATGGATTGTTATCTCCCAATACGCCCTGTATTATTTCCGTCGGTATCCAGTTGTGGATCAGCGCGCCTATCAGAACGCCTACTACGGCATATGGGAGCACCTGCCTCAATGTGTTCTTGACCTGCGTCCACGATTCGACGGAACGTTCTCTCCTCGTGAGCTCGTACCATTGTTTCGAGCCATTGCCCGCACAGGAGCAACTGCAGCAATCCTCTGCGATTGTCGGACGCGCGAACTCCTTTATCTGATTTTCCAGACGCATGCGCTCGATGACTATCCCTCCAACGATTGCAATGAGTATCCCCACGATGACATACAGTAATGTGACTTCGATGCCGAAAACACCCATCAATATTGTCAATGCGGCAAAATCCACCAAGGGCGACGATATGAGAAACGAGAACGTCACGCCCAGCGGCAACCCGGCTTTCGTGAAACCGATGAAGATAGGTATTGATGAACAGCTGCAGAACGGCGTAACCGTTCCCAGCAGAGCGCCTACCGTGTTTCCCTTGATGCCTTTGAACGTGCTCAATATCTGCTTGGTCCTCTCAGGCGGGTAAAATGTTTGCACGTACGATATCACGAAGATGAGGGCTACCAAAAGTACCACGATCTTTATCAGGTCGTAAATAAAGAACTGCAGGCTGCCTCCCAACTGTGTTCCAAGGTCCACCCCCAGGGCCGTGAGCAACGAACCCACCAGATCGTTAAGCCAGCGCATCCCGAGAATCTGAACCTGAACGAAATCCCAGACGGAACTCATTGCAGTATGCCCCCATCCTCGTCCGTGAATCTTACCGAATTCTGCGCCGACTTGGCAACCAGCGTTCTGGACAGCATGCCTGCTTCGATCCAGCCGGCGTTGATCGCGCCCATGACGGATAGGCAGTTCGCCGATATGTCCTGCCTCATGTCAGAAGACATTATGCGGCCGCCGTCGAGGTCCGGCAGGTCCGTCAATGTTATCTTCCCCAGACGCGAACCGTATGCTTCGATCTTCTTACAATCGGACCCGATGCTGACATCGAAACCCCCGTCTTCCCTTGCGGTAACGGTGATCCCGTGTGTCTTGTCGCGCGTCCTCATATCAACGACAACTGTTGCCACGGATTGAATATAGATTAATGTCTATATAGATATATCTAAATGAATTAATGTGCGATTGATTCTCGATCGCTTTTTACGTCCGCGCGTTCGTCTTTGGGAATAAGAGATGAAACGTAAGCGATGACATCGTTGACGGCCTCGACGTTGATAGAATAATGAGACCATTGTCCGCTCTTTCTGACATTTACCAATCCGCTCTTCTGCAGAGTCGACATATGATACGATAGCGTCGGCTGGGTAATATTCAAATTATCTTGAATCTCACATGCACAGAGTTCGCCCTCCGAGAGCCTTTCTAAGATCTTCAGTCTGTTAGCGTCAGAAAAGGCCCTGAATACATCTGCATTCATACAGCGTAATAGAGATAACAATCGATATGAACTTATCCCGTACCCGTCACATACTTATCGGATATGGTGTGACAGCTCCGTGCCATCGTATCCGGGTCCGACCGTGCATGGCAGAGTGAGTTTCATAACCTTGACGACGAAGATATCCGAGCCCGACCCGGCCCCTGACATGGATCATATCTTCTCGACCGCGTCGGCGGCCATGCCGTTGGGTCATACCGCAATGGCATTATTGGTCTTCTCCAACAAGGATTTCCTTTCGGCATCGTTGCCGAAGAGGCGGTAATCATGAGGTGCATCCGACAGATGGCGAACGTGACAGAGGACAGCGCCGCGGAAGCTCCCGGGTACCGGTATTTCAAATTTGAGACCCTATGCCTTGATGATTGGACATAAGCAGACGGGAGTCTTCATATTTATTCGATAAGAAACGCCATGTCTGGCTCTTTTCGGGAGAAGTCTGCATATGCGATTCAGATGCCGTTTCCCTTTACTTCGTCGTAGATGGACGCGATGTACTGATTGTACATCATGCCCTTGCTCTTGGCCAGCGCTCTTATTATATCCGTCGTCCCAGAGCCGTACTGCGAGGATTTCTTCTTTCTTTCTGCTATGACGGGATGTCCCAGGTCTATGGCGACTTCCCTGAGCACGGCCTTCCTGGAGTCCATGTCCGTCGGCCTCAGTTCCGCAGGATCGATCTTCTCTATCTCCGCGATCACAGTCTCGTCGAGATACGGGTACGCGATGCTCTTCCCGAAATGGGCGGCTATCTTCTTCTCGCAGGGGACCGACACATCCAAAAGCCTTTTCACGCTGTCTTTCCTGAATATCTCGTAATCCGCATACGGGCACCCGACGAATTTCGCGCATCCCATGAAGTACTCGTCGGCACCCTGGCCCGTCAGGATGACATCCTCTCCGGACGCCTTGCAGACGCTGAACAGCTGGAGCTCGTATGAGATTGTGAACGGGTCCCGGGTTCCCGTCGCGGCCATCATCTCGCGTATGAGGGATCCCACGTTATCTCGGGATATCCGTACGTGGGCCCAGGGGAGCCCGATCTTTTCCGATAGATCTCTCGCCATGATAACGTCGTGAGACGTGTCGGTCCCGCATGTGTACAGTATTACCGAATTGGCGTATTCCTTGGCCACCGCCGCCGCGAGTCCGGAATCCAGCCCGCCGGAGAACGCGACGCCTACGTCCCTGCCTTCGGTGCTCTTCTTTATGGCGGCCACTATGGAATCTCTCAAACCGCCGTACCTGAAGGACATGCGGCGGGGATGATGGTCATAGTCTATAATTGCAACGGATTGTCGGACAAGATAAAACCACCATCATGGAAGATGGCTATGCGTTCCCGGGCAGGTATCGATGAAGGCGGGCAAGTTGGCCGAACAACGGGCCGCAGACGGATTCCGGAGACGGGGCATGAGAAGATACGGGACCGCGCCGGTCCCGGCGGCGTTCGCGACGATGACAGCGATGTTCATCGACACCCTCCGCAAGGCGCTCGCGCCCAAACGCGTACCGTGGATCACCGGTGTTCGGTCTCGTTGGTCCGGTCCGTAACCGGAGTGGCGACGTAACCTGACGATCGCGATCAAATCATACCTGTGCCGGAGTATCGACCCCTGCGTCCCCGTACTTCTTCCTGAAGCCCCTCTCCACCATGAAATAAGATACTGTGGTTGTAGCGATGGCCATTATGACCACGCAGGAGAACGTCACAGGCTCTAAGGCGCCGGACATCACCCCTATGGTGGCTATCACCATGGCCACTTCCGCTTTGGGCACCATGCCCCAGCCTATTATGTTCATCGACCTGAGGTCCAGGGAACGGTCGCCTGCCTTGGCGCCTATCGAACATGCGAGATACTTCGCAAGTATGGCTATCGCCGATATACCCGCCGCGAACCCTAAAACCTCCAGGGACGCAAGGTCGCTCAGGACCACGCGTATTCCCACGCTTATGAAGAAGAACGCCATGAAGAATTCCTTCAGGGGTTCGATCTCCTTGATGAGATGCCATTCTTCGGCATTATCGGCGAACATCATTCCCGCAAAGTATGCTCCGATGATCACTGAAAGACCGATCATATCGGCGGCGATGGCCAATGCGAAGCATACGCCTATGCCGGCAAAAAGCATCGTCCAATCCGGGTTCTCTCCGCGGTGACTGTTTATCGAGTCGTGTATCCTAGGCATCACGTATATGCACACTACAAGTGCCAACACTACGAAAAGCAATGATTTCAGAACTATCGTTAGGACTCCCGACGGGGAGGTGTCTCCTATGGCGACACCCGACATTACAGCCAATATCACCAGTGTTACGATCTCGGATATCACGGCAGCACCGAGTATGATCTTGCCCTCTGCGGTGTTGGACATTTTAAGGCCTTTCAGAACGTGGGCGGACACTCTCGCGCTGGTGGTTATCAGCGCGGTGGCTATGAACAGCGAAGATATCATGTCTCCTCCCGTCATACTCATGAACATAAAGCCAAGTGCGAAAGGCACGGCGATACCCAGAATCGCCGCGAATACCGCAGTCCTACCCACCTTGAAAAGGTCCGAGACCTTGGTCTCCAATCCTACGGTGAACAAGAGGAATATCACTCCCAGCTCCGAGAACAGCATCAGGACATCGTATCCTTCGCTTCCCGCCGACGTCGGGGTCTGAACGGTGATGCCCATCTGGTCCAGGAGGTTCCACCCTCCCAGCCCGGCGATGACTACGTTCGCAACAAGGATTCCGACGACGATCTCCCCCATCATCCCGGGCAGGTGCATCTTCTCGAAAATGAAGGAACCTAGGTTGGACAGGAAGAAGAGCACGAACAGCATCGCTACGAGTGATATTACGTCCACATAAGCCACATGAATTGATAGAATAAAAAACCAGAGGAAAAAAGGAACGGCCTCTTACGCTCGGACGAATTGCGGAAATGTAAAAAAATTATATGTCACCAGACCGTTCGGTACCTCGTGGCCGATTCTGTATATAGGACGAAACGCGGGCTTTGGTATTATCTCGCCCCTCTATTTGCCGTAGTCATAGCCGTGGCCTGGTTCCTGGCCCTGGACGGCTGGATATGGGCTGTCGTATGCGTAGCGACGATTGCCGTGATGCTGTTCGTTTTCGCGGCCGCCACTTACGTGTACCGCAGAACCAGTTACACCGTGACCGCAACCTCGGTGACGATCGATTCCACCGACGGCCGAATCGATATAGCGTTCTCGAAAATCACTTCCGTCGACACGGAAAAGGACGACCGCTCCGCATTCTACGGGATGTCGGGCGATATCGTACGCATTAAATTCGGTAGCGCCTCGTCGGTGATCATCTCTCCCGCGAGGAAAGAGGAGTTCCTCGAAGAGCTCAGAAGGGCCGGGCTCAACGTGGTCTGCTGAAATATCAGTCGCCTGACGTCCCTTCGGCGGACTGGATGCATTTGGTCAGTACCGAATATGCATTTATCATATCGCTCTCTCCGACGATGAATATCGTATCGGTGTAACAGCTGACGGTTTCTTCGATGTTGATCCCCGCATCCGAAAGATTCGTTATCAGATAGGCTATGACCCCCGTGGTCTCCACGATCTTCTCCGGGGATTTCACGACTATCTCGACAAGGTTCTCCCTGACCTTTATGATGTTGAATCTTCCGACGGTGTCGGTGATCCTGTCTTTGAGCATCCTGTCGGCGATTATCGTGACCGCGGATGCGGACTGAACGACCTGCATTATCGAGTTCTCGTTCCACAGGTCCTTGAACAGGTTGTCCATCTTGTGGAGGACCGTCCAGTCGTTCTTCGCGGTGACTATGCACGTCTTGGTCCTCATCTCCAGCCTGCTGTCCTTGAGAACGCTGAGTATGTCCATTTCATGGTTCGTGGTAAGGCTGAGCTTCGATGCGTACCTGCGGCAGGCGATCATGACCGCCTCCTCGTTATCGACGCCTATGTCTTTCATTATCATACGTGCCAGGGACGAATAGTTGATCAGACCCTTGGCAACGCAGTCCTTGATGCTGGGGTGCGTGTCTATGTATACCCTGGTCTTCTCCGCCAAACTCTCTTTCGAC
>WOYN01000159.1 GCA_011620825.1 Candidatus Methanomethylophilaceae archaeon
GTTCCCAGGCCCCGTTCCATGCTGCCGACTTCGTCATTTGCATGGGCGGAGGGGCGGGAGCGGCGGGAGGGTTCGCCCAGTCCACAGACCAGATGCCGATCGCATTCATAGGAGATTCTACATTCTTCCACTCAGGAGTTCAACCCCTCATATCTGCCCTTTTCAACGACCACAAGATCAAAATGATAATAATGGACAACCGCACGACGGCAATGACCGGCCACCAGCCCAACCCCGGGACGGGAAGGGACTTCGGAGGCATCAAGACGGAACCCATCGACATCGAGAGACTGGTAAAGGGAATCGGCGTCAAGTTCGTGAAGACCGTGGACCCGTATGATGTAAAAGCCATGCAGAAGACGGTCAAAGAGGCGATCGAATTCGACGGGGTCGCGGTCATAGTAGCTAAACGCGCCTGCCCGCTCGAGCTCAAGAGGCAGAAGATGCTCGTAAGCAAGAGATGTGAGATCGATCAGAGCAAGTGCATCAGATGCTACACATGCCTGAAGACGATAGCATGTCCTGCGCTTTTCAAGGGCAAGGACGGCTCGGTCAACGTGGATGATGTTCAATGCATCGGATGCGGGATGTGTGCCAATGTATGTCCGAAAAGTGCGTTGGAGGTGAGGCAATGAAATACACCGTACAGATCGTCGGCGTCGGAGGCCAGGGTGTTCTTTTGGCCTCTATGGTGCTCGGAAATGCGGCCATGAAAAAAGGATATGATGTGGCCATGAGCGAGATCCACGGCATGGCGCAGAGAGGCGGGAGCGTCCTTTCCACGGTCAGGTTCGGAAACGGTATTTCGAGTCCCCTGGAGCCCATGGGGGGCGCAGACCTGCTGATGGGCTTCGAACCCGCAGAGACATGCAGGAACCTGGGTCTGTGCAACAAAGATACGGCCATACTGATGAACATGGAGCCCATCCTCCCCTCGTCGGTCGCGGCCGGTTTCGAGAACTATCCGGACGTGGGGGAAATTGTGGATGCAGTGAGGAAGATAACGCCGAGGCTGATCACCATCAACGCTACGGACCTCGCGGTTAAAGCAGGTAAGGCTGTGGCTGCCAACGCAGTGATGATAGGCGCTGTGGCCGCGGCCGACGGATTCCCTATCGGAAGGGACATCCTGCTTAACGCCCTTCTTGAGATTGTTCCTGAAAGGTTCGCAGACATCAATAGGAAGGCCTTCGGGCTCGGGTACGAGTATTATAATTCGAAAGAAAAAGCTTGAGCTGACGGCCCGGAAAATAATTAAAAATCATGAAACGGGTCCGATGGGAGGACTCCGGGCCCGTTCCTGCTAATTTTGTTCAAACTGTCATTCCGGCGGAAGCGGTGCCGCCGGGTCCGTCGCTTACCTCGGTCTCGGACAGGGTGACCCTCTTGATCTCCTCGGCTAAAGTATCGGCGATACGATTCGTCTTTTTCATGACGTATTCTTCAATGCCTTCGTTGACAGCATCGAAAGCCTGCTGTACTGTCATATCGGGGAATAATTCGACTATCTTGTCGTTCTCGACGGCAACCGTGCTGGGGCAGACGGACCTCAGGGCCCTCAGGCCCTCTCCGGCCACAAGACCCTTTCCCTCCATGGATAAAGGTCTAATGGCCATGGCCATTGTGATCATGTTCAGCCCTTGTGCTATTTCCGCAACCACTGCCGCAGCGCCTGAACCGGTGCCGCCTCCCATTCCCGCGATGATTATTGCAATATCGTGCCCCTTGAGGGCGTCCCTGATCTCTTCGGCATGAACTCTGGCACATTTCTTTCCCAGAATTGCGTCGCCCCGGGTGCCCATTCCCTTGGTCACATCCTTGCAGATAAGGATCCTCACGTCGGCATGGGCGTCCTCGAGCGCCGCCCTGTCGGTGTTCACGGCGATAACATCTACAGGCGCAAGGTCATCGTAGAATTTTCCCGCCGCGTTGCATCCGGCGCCACCGACACCGATTACCGCGACACGGGGCTCAACACATGCCTCGCCGTCGCTAGTTCCGATCGTAACCATTTCGTGCATCCCCCTCCTCGGACTGTTTGACCAAGCACACCCGGCGGACTCGTCCCATCCCTCCGCCGGGGCGCTCGATATCCCATCCCTTTTTCTTCACTTTAACTTCGAGGTGTATTGCGCGGTCTTGAAAGCGTTCACCGCAGATTCCTTTTCGGTTTCCTCGGTGATCAGCTTCTTCAGGACGCATGTTCTGACGTACTCTTCCTCGCTAAGGCATATCCCTTGTTTCTTAAGCAAGGACAAGGCTATCAGCTGTACCTCGGGAAAGCGGACGAAGATTCCGCTTTCCTCCGCACGCCCGTCGATGTCGGTTGCGTCCCCGACGACGAACGCGCGGACAGCAGCGCGTATGAAATTAGACCTCGTTCCGACCTCGGGGTGCTCAGCCACGTAGTCATCCATCATTTGGATCTCCTCGGGTCCCATCCTGAGCGTGACCTTTGTGTCGTCAGTCATACACTTCACCTCACTGCAGAGTCTGCAGAGTCCCATCCCTCCCAGCTCTGCAATAACATGTATGACAGGATATTTAAAACTGTCGGACATCGTCTTACTTTGTCCGACAAGAACACAATACGCCGGAGACCGGTTCTTTTGGTTCCACCAGGCTATAAGCTCGATCGACAGAATACTATTTAATCAGTGTGCACTTCATCGCCAATGTCGGGTAGTGATTATGGCGCGCGACTATACTGATATAGAAGCAAAATGGCAGGCTAGGTGGTCGGCCGCCGGGATCAATGTGGCATCTCGCGACGAAAGGCCCAAGTTCATGATAATATTCGCATATCCCGGGGTGACAGGGTACTTACATGTAGGACACCTCCGCGGCTACACATATGCCGACGCGATCGGCAGATACAAGAGGATCCTCGGTTACAACGTAATGTTCCCGGTAGGGACGCACGCCACGGGTAACGGTGCTATCAGCCTTGCGAAGAGGATAAAACGGAAAGATCAGGACATCATCAGATACATGAAGGACAACGGTTGCACGGATGAGCAGCTCAGAGGACTCAACGACCCCATGTCCGTCGTGGATTTCTTCAATAACATATATGTGAACGACTACTGGAAAAGGTTCGGTTTCCTGGCCGATTGGCGCAGGTTCACATGCACCCTGTATCCCGATTACGGAATGTTCATCAAGTGGCAGTTCAGAAAGCTCATGGAGGCGGGACTGCTGATCCAGAAGCCATATTACGCTCCGTTCTGCTCGAATTGCGGTCCGGTCGCTATCGATGCATCGGAGACGGATATCTCGAAGGGCGGCAACGCGGAGACCCAGGAATATACTCTTCTGAAGTTCGATTTCGGAGAGATGAAACTTGTAGCGGCCACACTCAGGCCGGAGACGGTCTACGGTCAGGTCTGCTTCTGGATCAATCCCGATACAGAATACGTTAAAATTACGCATAACGGCGAGATTTGGGTCGTATCCAAACCCGCCGCGGACAAGCTTGCGATGCAGTTCGACGATATTCAGGCATTCGGTACGGTAAGAGGTCGCGATCTGATAGGATGGACATGCAAGGCGCCCATCGTCGGACGTATCATCCCTATCCTTCCGGCCAAATTCTGCGACCCGGAAGTAGGCACCGGAATGGTCACTTCCGTACCTTCCGACTCGCCCGATGACTGGATCAACCTGAAATATATCAAGGACCACCCGAACGATTACGCGAAATACGGCCTCGATGGGAAGACCATCGCCTCCATCAATCCGATCTCGATAATAAAAATCGAAGGATACGGGGACATGCCGGCAAAAGATGCTGTAGAATCCCTGGGCATCACGAGTCCCGATGACCCGAGGCTCGAAGAGGCCAAGAAGCAGGTCTACAAAGACGGTTTCCATGCAGGTCGCATGAGAGAGACCTGCGGTCCTTATGCCGGAATGCGGGTCGACGAGGCCAAAGACAAGATCAAGCAGGCGATGATCGACTCCGGCGAGGCCGAAATATTCCATGACCTCTCGGAAGAGGTCGTATGCAGGTGCGGCGAGACCGTCCACATCAAAAGGGTGGACGACCAGTGGTTCATCGATTACGGCAACCGGGAGCTTACAAAGAAGACGTCCGAGCACTGCAGGGACATGGAGATCTATCCTCCGGAATACCATGCCAACGTCCACGGCGTACTGGACTGGTTCAGGGAGCGCGCCTGCGTAAGACAGGGGAACTGGCTCGGTACCAGGTTCCCGTTCGATGACAAGTGGATCATCGAGGCCATCTCGGACTCCACATTATATCCCGCATACTACATCGTATCGGTCTATGCCAACAACGGCAACATCAAACCGGAGAATATGACGGAGAAGTTCTTTGACTACGTCATGCTCGGCAGGGGCGACGCCAAAGAGGTCGCCGCCGAAGCGGGCATCAGCGTTTCTCTGCTCTGTAACATCCGCGAGGACGTGAAGTACTGGTATCCTCTGGACATCAACCTTGGAGGCAAGGAGCATATGACGGTCCATTTCCCTGTCTTCCTGTTCAACCATATGGCCGTACTGCCCGAGGACATGCAGCCCAAGGGGATAATCGTCAACTGGTACATTACAGGGAAGAAGTCCAAGATCTCAAAATCCAAGGGGGGCGCCCAGCCCATCCCGGGGGCGGTGGAGGCCTTTGGTGTCGATGCCATGCGCCTCTATTATTCGCACGTTGCATCGATGTTCGTCGATGTGGAGTGGAACGAAGAGATGGTAGTGTCCTACAGACAGAGGCTTGACCGCATATTTTCCTTCGCGGAAGATATGATGCAGATGTCCGGTGACATGTCGGATATCGACAGGTGGCTGTGCTCAAGGTTCAATGCCCACGTGACCGGCATACGCGGCTCGATGGAAAGGTACGACCTCAGACAGTTGGCCACTACCGCATATTATGAAATGTTCAACGACCTGAAGTGGTACGTCAGACGCGGCGGTTCAGACAAGGCGACCATAAACGATGCGCTGAGAGTATGGATCCAGAGCATGATGCCGATAACCCCCCATATGGCCGAGGAGCTTTGGGAAATGGCCGGGTTCGAAGGTTTCGTTTCCGATTCTCTGTATCCGGAATCCAAAGGGATAGACTCTTCTGCCGAGTACGGCGAGGACCTGATACGTTCCACCATATCGGATGTGGCACAGATAAGGAAGGTAGCATCCATAGATGCCACCAAGATCTATATATATACCGCAGCGGCCTGGAACAGAAAGATCTACTCTATCGCCGCCGACATTTTGGAGTCGGGAAACGGACTTACCATCCCGGGCCTGACAAAGGAATCCATGGCGGACCCCGAGATAAGGAACAACGGGAAGGCCGCATCGGAACTCGCCAAGAAGGTCGCCACGGAGATGGTAAGGGAATCTCCCGCAAAGCTGCATCTTTACTCCGACTCGGACGAACATGCGGTCCTGTCGGAAGCATCCAGGTTCATGAGCGAGGAGATAGGGATCCCGGTCATCGTACTGAGCGCGGACGACGATATGAAATACGACCCAAAGGGAAAATCGTCCGCGGCTGTGCC
Organism: Candidatus Methanomethylophilaceae archaeon; assembly: GCA_011620825.1. GTDB lineage: Archaea > Thermoplasmatota > Thermoplasmata > Methanomassiliicoccales > Methanomethylophilaceae > VadinCA11. The sequence goes on from WOYN01000159.1 coordinate 5,535, forward strand.
TGGAAGGCCCGCCATATACCTGGAATGATCATTTCCATCTGGTGAACATATTGTTGTCGATCCCGGCCGAGTCCATGGCTTTTCCCACAACGAAATCGACGATCTCATCCACAGTCTTGGGGTTGGAGTAAAATCCGGGGTTCGCATCCAGTATGACCGCTCCGCAACGAGCGAGCTTCAGCTCGTTCTCCAGCATTATCTGGCTCTTCGGAGTTTCTCTGATCAGCAGAACAAGCCTGCCATGTTCCTTCATGCGGACGCTGGCGGCTCTGGATATCAATGTGTCCGCTATCCCGTTCGCGAACTTCCCCACGGAAGATTCGCTGCAGGGAGCGACGAACAGGCAGTCGTACCTATAGCTTCCCGAGGAAGGCGGAGCGAAAAGGTCGTCGTCCTCGTAG
>WOYN01000046.1 GCA_011620825.1 Candidatus Methanomethylophilaceae archaeon
ACCATGCCGATGGCTTTCTTCACGTCCATCGGGAGCAGTCCGAAAGGCTCCGGTGTACCTGTTCCGGGCGCATATGCGGGATCGATGCCGTCTATATCCAACGTGACGTAGACGCGTTCGCTCTTCACACAGTCTAGCGCCTTCTCAACGGCACGTTCGATGCCGCTCTCCATTATCTTGTAGGAACTGATGAATGGAACGGGGTCGTCCCTGTCGATCTCCTCCCTTCCTACAGCCCTGACGCCGAGCACAAAAACGTTTTCAAGACCCAGATGCTCGGCGGCCCTCCGCATAACGCATGCATGGCTGAACGGTGTCCCCAGATACTCATCCCTGGAGTCAAGGTGAGCGTCGATAGAGATGAGCGCTGTGTCCTTCGGGAGGCTTCTGACAATAGGAATGTTAATGGAATGTTCTCCGCCGAGCGCGATGATGAACTTTTCATCCCTTATGGCAGGACCGACTGCGAATTCCACCTCCGAAAACATATCTTCGGGCATTACGAAATCGTCGACATTCCCATAATCATGTACGGTCGGGATATATTGGTTCAAGCCGTGCTCGAAGTGAAATTCTTCAAAATTATAGGAAGCCCGTCTTATCGCATTTGGGCCCTCCCGGGCCCCCGCTCTGAAGCATGCGGTGTGGTCGTACTGAACACCGAACAGGAAAGCACATGCTTCGCTGTATTCCGTCTCTGCTCCGGCATACGAAAGCCCGAAAGGCATTTTATCAGCCTTACATCAGCTTATATCTGTTCATTGCCACGAGGTACATTACCTCCCCGCCCTCTTCCAGAGTGCCGGTGTGGTCCTCGTTTATAGGCATGCTGAACGTCTCGAACGTCTCAAGGTCCATGATCTGAATCTCTCCGCCGTTCATTGTCAGGATCTGACCCTTTCTCTTGTCGATGACAGGTACCTGGACCTTGGTGCCGACAGGTCCGAACAAGGACTTCTTGGCACCGGTGAAAATGCTCACAGCCTCGATGTTCGCCTTTGCGGATCCGTGTTTTCCCGGTTTGGATGTGCTGATCGAAGTGATTTTGCAAGGCTCATCGTCAATGTTGATGTAACGGCCCTCTTTGAGCTCTCTGATTTCTTTACTCTCCCACATAGGAATTCCTCTGGTCAGCCAGTCGGCCGCCAATCTATTTCTCTCCGGCATGGGAGTATATAGAAAACGGTCCTGACAGACTGCATAGTACTGAGCCCCCGACGTCCTTTCAATTTAATATACTTTTCAAAGAGTAAGAACATAGGTCAAGTTTTAATCCATAATCTTTATCTCGGGGGCAATGAAGAAGATTGGATACATGGGCATACCGCTCTCCAATTCGGAAAAGGCCGCACAGGTCATAGCCGGAAAAAGAAAGATCGATGCGGAACTGGTCCCTCTGGTCAGCTCGGAAGGGGTCGTGAGAGCGATCCTTTCAGGCAGCATAGATTATGGGGTCGTCGCAGTCAGGAACATGGTCGCAGGTCCGGTCCTCGAGACGGAGAAGGCGATGAAGCTGGGCAATGTACGGAACGTCGAAGAGTTCAGCATGCCGATCCACCACTGCGTTTTCATCAAGAGGAAGGGAGCAAAGATCTCTGCGGTCGCATCCCACGTACAGGCGCTGGGACAGACATACCGCAACATCAGCCGGTTATTTCCCGGCGTCGACAGGTTGGAGGTCGAGGACACGGCGCTCGCCGCAGAAATGCTTGCAGACGGAAGGCTTCCCGAAGATACGGCGGTCATATGCGGAATGGCGGCGGGGCTGCATTACGGTCTTGTCCTTCTGAAAGATAACGTAGAGGACGACCCGGACAACTTGACGGACTTTGCCCTCTTGGAATCCTGCTGAGCGTTGATAAGTTTTTTAATGACATGCCTACATGGTTCCCGGCCGGTATGTGATAAAATGTCACACAGCGGGGGGACGAGCCACATGGAAAAAGAGATCTGGGTAAGGGCGGACCTTCCTGAATCCAAGGAGGACAGGAAAGAGATGCTCATCAATGCGATAGAATCGGGTATAACGGCAGCAATAGTCAGGCCGGAGGACTTCGATTTTTCTTCATTGGGCAAGATCAAGCTGATAACCGCCGGCGACGACATTATGATCGTGGATATAAGCTCGCCCAAGGACCAGGAGAGGGCCATGTCGCTGGCAGGAAAATGCTCTGTGGTGGTGCTTTCGTCATCGGACTGGACGATAATACCGCTGGAGAACCTGATTGCAAAGTTCTCGGGGACCGGCACCAGGGTGTTTGCCACCGCTTCGGACACGGAAAGTGCCAAACTATACCTGAAGACGATGGAGAAAGGCGTCGACGGGATAGTAGTCACAGTATCGGACCCCGATAAACTGAGGTCTTTCGCAGACCTCTTCACAAGGTCTTCGGACGTTGAGCTGTCCGAGGTCGAGGTAGTCAACGTTAAAAATATCGAGATGGGCGACCGGGTCTGTGTCGATACCGTAAGCATAATGGTCCCCGGAGAGGGAATGCTGATCGGTTCCCAGGCCAACTGCCTGTTCTTGGTACAGTCGGAAAGCGAGGACAGCGGATACGTCGCGCCGAGGCCGTTCAGGGTTAACGCCGGAGCCGTGCACGCGTACATCATGGCGCCTGAGGGAAAGACAAGGTACCTCGGGGAGCTGAAGTCCGGAGAGCCCGTGGCGATAGTCAACAGGGACGGCAGCACCAGGATATCGTCCGTTGGAAGATGCAAGATCGAGGCCAGGCCCATGGTCCTGGTGGAGGTGGCAGACGGCAAGAAACGTTACACCACTATCCTGCAGAACGCAGAGACGGTCAAGCTGGTCTCTCCCGGAGGGGCGGTGTCTGTCACGGACATCAAACCGGGCGACAAGATACTCGCAAAAATAGAGAGCGGGGGCCGTCACTTCGGAATGAAGATAGATGAGACCCTGAGGGAAATCTGAAATGAAGATCTGCGCCTCCCTGGGCAGGCCATCGGATATCTTCGAGGCCTCGGATGCCGACATGGTAGAGATCAGGACGGACATATTCGGTTCGGTGCCCGACACTGGAGGCAAAGAGACAGTGGTGACGTTCAGGAACGGGTTCGATGCTTCCTTGCTGCCCGAGGGGTTTAACGGGATTATCGATGTAGGCACGGAAAAGCTACCCGACGTTCCCCTTAGGACGATATCTTCGATACACGATTTCGGCAAGACCCCTTCCGGCCAAGCGATATCCGTTATGCTCAATGCGATGTCTTCGGATATCTCCAAAGGAGCGTACATGGTAAGGGATTTCGTCGACCTTGCCAGCATCCTAGAGGCTTCCCGGGCTCTGAAGAAAGAGCACGTGCTTCTTGGAATGGGCCCTCTGGGCACCGTGACCAGGATACGTCAGAATATACTCGGCAACAGCTTCACATTCGCATATGTCAGCGAACCCACCGCGCCGGGTCAGCTCAGCCTCCGGGAGATGAGGAGGCTGGGGGAAGACTGCATGATAACCGGGATCGTCGGAGATCCTTTGGAACGTTCCAGGTCACCGGCGATGCACGAGGCCGCGTTCGCCGAGAGCGGTATTTCAGGAAAATATCTGGCGTTCCGTTCTGCATCTTTGGAAAATATAGAGGACTGCATCAGAGGATACGATATCCGCGGGCTGAACGTCACGATACCTTACAAGGAAGCCATAATCGATCACCTGGACCTTCTGGATCATGATGCCGAGATGGCCGGTGCGGTGAATACCATAGTGAACACCTCGGGCAGGCTCAAAGGATACAATACCGACATAGACGGAATAGAGGCGGCATTCCTCAATACAAAGTGCCAGATAAGGGGAAGGAAGATGCTTCTCATGGGATCCGGAGGCGCAGCGAGGGCATGCATCATCGCAGCTCAGAGGAACGGCGCGGATGTCACCATAACAGGCAGGAACGACCGTACCGTTTCACGCCTTTCGTCGGAATTCGGCATAGGTTCGGTTCCAAAAGGGTCCGCGGTACTTTCTGAATATGATGTCCTGGTGAACAGCACCCCCATAGGGATGTACGGCGGAGGCGATTACCCGGCAGATATCGGCGGCATCACTGAAAAACATACGGTCATGGACATGGTGTACGGTGTGGAGACCAAGCTCATAGCGGTAGCGAGGGGCAAAGGATGCAGGATAGCGACCGGGGAAGACATGTTGGCTATGCAAGGCGCGCGTGCCTTCGAGCTTTGGACGGGCGTCAAGGGCATGTTCGAGACCATGAGGTCCAGGATATAATCGACCAGATTTTAATCTAATTGTATGCTGGCACGTTTGTTTGTCTGTTTTTATGCCGAGCCCGTTGTTAGCAAGCTTTAATAGCGTATTGGATAATTAACAGGCGCTTACCATGATGTTCGGAAAGAATGTTAGAATGGAAAGGATTATGGACAGGAAGACCGGGAACTGCGTCATAGTCCCGATGGACCATGGAATATCCATAGGGCCCACCGAGGGTCTCTACGATATGAAGGAAACCGTAGATGCCGTCGCAAACGGAGGGGCCACTGCAGTATTGATGCATAAGGGCCTGATCCGTTTCAGTCACCGTGCAAGCGGTTCGGACATCGGTCTGATATTACATCTTTCCGCATCCACCGACATGGGCGATACGAACAACAGCAAAGTGCTGGTCGCCACCGTCTCAGAGGCGCTGAAGATGGGAGCGGATGCAGTATCGATGCACATAAACCTCGGGGCCGAGACGGAACCCGAAATGCTCAGAGACCTCGGTAACCTTTCAAGGGAGTGCGAGGAATGGGGGATGCCCCTGCTCGTCATGGCCTATCCCCGCGGACCGAAGATCAAGAATTCCTATGAACCCGAATATGTAGCTCACGGTGCCAGAGTGGCAACGGAGCTCGGTGCGGACATAGTGAAATGCAGCTATACCGGGGACGTGGATTCGTTCAGGGATATAGTCAGGGGCACGCTGGCCCCGGTCGTCATCGCAGGCGGGCCCAAGATGGCATCCGATTACGACATGCTCAGTATGGTCAAGGACTCTCTGGAGGCGGGAGGTCGCGGCGTATCTATCGGCCGTAATATATTCCAGCACAAGGACGTGGAGGGAATCACCCGTGCCATATCCGACATAGTGCTCAGAGGCGCCAGCGTCGAAGAGGCGATGAAGAGCATAAAGAAGTTCTGACAGGTCCGGTGAGATCAAGTGCTGGAGTTCAGAGGCGGATGCGTTGAGGGCGAAGTGTCGCCGCCACCTTCAAAGAGCCATACGCACAGGGCATTCTTCATGGCCGCGTTGGCCGAAGGTCCGAGCGGGGTCCACGGTCCGCTGCTGTCCGATGATACCAGGGCCACGCTGAGGGCCGTGCGTTCGATGGGTGCGTCCGCAGAGGATATGACAGGCGGAGTGAAGATCACAGGAGGAAGCTTGCACGCGCCCGTCGGAACAATCGACGTTGCCAATTCCGGGACGACCATGCGCATATTCTCCGGAATCGCGTCGATATTCGATTTCCCGGTCACTATAACAGGAGACGAATCCATAAGGAAGAGGCCGATGGGCCCCCTCTTAGATGCGCTAAGCTCTATGGGCGTTTCGTGCACGTCGAACAACGGTCTTCCGCCGGTGACCATAAAAGGACCGAACCGCGGAGGTAGCGTGAGGATAGAAGGCAACATCAGCTCCCAGTTTGTATCATCATTGATGATAACCGCTCCCATGCTGGAGAGGGACACGGAGATAGAGATCAGGAACGAGCTTGTATCCGCACCCTATGTCAGGATCACCGAATCGATGATGCGGCATTTCGGTGCGGAAGTCACCGTTTCAAAAAATGCCATATATGTAGGCGCTGGAGGATACAGGTCTAAAGATTACAAAGTTCCAGCCGACTTTTCTTCAGCTGCGTTCCCCTTGGTCGCAGGCGCTCTGGGGGGAAAGGTCACCGCTTCGGGCCTGGACATG
>WOYN01000151.1 GCA_011620825.1 Candidatus Methanomethylophilaceae archaeon
TGTCCGCAGCATTGCGGCGAAAGAGTCCAGGCATGCCTACACCGTAGCAACGGCTACGCCCGGCCCAAAAAAGCGGACTGAGCGCGCGAGGCGCGAGGCGCGAGGCGCGAGGCGCGACCCAGCGTGGCGCTACGAGGCTCTCTCGCGCGCCAACCAGAGCACCGCGGCCTCGAACGCGTCGATCGCGAGCGCAACGTCGGCGTCGGTGACCGACTCGTCCGGGTGATGGCTGACGCCACCGTTGCCACACCGCACAAAGAGCATCGCGTACCTCGTGAGCGTCGCGACCGCCATCGCGTCGTGGCCCGCCTTGGAGAGCAGCTCCACAGACCTATCGCTGAGCCTTCCTTTGTTCGGGATAGCTAATTTCAATGTCATCTTCAGCCTCGTTTATCTGTGACGGAAATTGTTTTAAAGCAGGCCCTTCGCCTTGGCTAGTTCCGCATTGAGGACGGAACCTCCGGCACCGCCCCTGATCGTATTGTGTGAAAGTACGAACGCTTTGTAATAGCCGTTACTCGACCTGAGCCTTCCGACGCTCACGGCCATGCCTTTTGCGCGGTCCGGCGTCCCGGCATACACATCGAATACCGGCTGAGGGCGGTTTTCTTCGCTCCTGACCATTATCGGCACGTCCGGCGCCGAGGGAAGCCCCAGCATCTGAGGTTCTCCGCGGAATCTGGAGAGCGTATCGCCGAGCTCGGCCAGCGACGGTTCATCTCTCAGTGCCAATACCAAGGACTCGGTGTGTCCGTCCACCACGGGCACGCGGGCGCAGTTCGCCATTAACCTAATGTCAGCGGAGCGGAAGACATTGCCGTCGAAGACACCGAGCATCTTGCAGAGCTCCGTTTCCATTTTCTCCTCCTCGCCTTTGATGAACGGAACGACGTTGCCGACCGCGTCCAGCGACGGGACTCCGGGATATCCTGCCCCGGAAAGCGCCTGATATGTCGAAACGAAAACTTCTTCGAGCCCGTACTTGGCATGGACAGCCTTCAAAGGAAGGGCTATCCCTGTGGTCGAGCAGTTTGCGTTGGTGACTATGAAACCGCCGTTCTCCAAGTAGGTCTTCTGCTCCATTACAGACCGAAGATGCTCCGGATTGACCTCAGGTATCAGTATAGGGACGTCGGGGTCCATCCTGTGTGCTCCGGCGTTGGTGAAAACCGCCACGCCCGCTCCGGCGAGGGCAGACTCGGTGTGTCCCGCCAGCTCGCTGGGTATCCCGCTGAAGGCCACCCTGGTCGCGGCCGAGATCTTGTCGAGGTCCATGACCTCGATCTCTCTGTCAAGGGTCTCGTCTCTGAAACTGTAGTCCCTTACCTTGAGTACATCCCTAAGCTTTTTTCCTCCGGACCTTTCAGATGCATACAGTCCCTCTATCTCGAAATAAGGGTGGTCTTCCAGCATCTGAACGAACCTCTGTCCGATCATGCCCGTTGCCCCGAGGACCGCGACGCGCGTCTTGTTCATATGTATTGCTCTCCCTGGTTCATTCTGATTCCGATGACGTATATAAAACCGTGCGTCATTTCTCGAAAAGGTGCTTCTGCCTTTCCTTCGAGATCCTCAGTAGAACCTCGGCAATCTGTTTTGCCTCGCTCTCCGAAAGGCTTACTTCTTCGCAGAGCTCATGATATCTCTGTATAACCTCGCGCTCTTTTTCACTGTTCCAATAGCTCTGAGAGGATTTTTTCTTGGCCTTGGCCAGTTCGTCACTGATTTCCATACGCGTGGCGATAAGGTCGATTATCTCGGCGTCAATGGCCGCTATTTGCCCCCTGAGCTCTTCGGTATCAGGCATCTGAACCACCAACCCCAGATACGGTTATCTGTATAAAACAACTGACGCCCGCTTTCATTCTGGAATAATATTAAGATAAGATAAACAGATTCAGGTCGCAAAAAGGAGCACTTGGAATGGTATATGGATTGGGAATCGATACTGGCGGGACCTATACCGACGCGGTGGTAATGGACATCGAGACCGGGGAAGTTCTTGTGTCCCACAAATCACCGACAACCCACGAGGACCTCACGATCGGGATAAGAGGATCCATCGAAGGGTTGAGCGACGAGATTCTGGCCAAGGTGGGCGTGGTCTCTCTGTCTTCGACTCTGGCTACCAACTCGGTGGTCGAGGGGAAAGGTTGCCGCGTCGGACTCGTGGCCATCGGACACGAATTTAACAGCAAGTATCAAGCCGACGAAGAGACGGTCATCAAAGGCAGGCATGATCTTTTGGGAAGAGAGACCGAACCTCTCGACGTAAACGCAGCTGATAAGTTTCTCCGAAGTATAAGGGGCAAGGTCGACGGTGTCGCAATATCCGGATATCTGGGCGTTCGCAATTCAGAGCATGAGTTGAAAGTCAGAAAGATGGCATATGAGATACTTGGCGTCCGTACGGTGTGCGGTCATGAGCTCTCGTCGACCTTGGGGTTTGACGATAGGACCACCACCTGTATCATGAACGCCAGGCTCATACCCCTGATCGACGAGCTTATCGTGGCCGTGAAACATGTCATGAAAGAAAGGAATATCCTCGCTCCCCTGATGATGGTTAAAGGAGATGGTTCCATGATGGGAGAGTCGGAGGCATCCATAAGGCCTGTGGAGACGATACTTTCGGGCCCCGCGTCGAGCCTTATAGGCGCCGGGAAGCTGACAGGGATCGAAGACGCCATCGTGGTGGACATAGGGGGGACGACCACGGACATAGGGATCCTCAGAGGAGGTCGCCCGGATATAGTGGAATACGGCGCCATCCTTGGAGGCATGAGGACCCACGTCAAGGCCGCGGACATATCGACCGTCGGCCTGGGAGGGGACAGTCATATCGTCGTCCTCGGTTCCGGTGTCAGAATATCGACGGTGCGTTGCGTCCCGCTATGCTTCGCGGCACGGAAATGGCCGGATATCACGGATGCTCTGCGTAAGGTATCGACCATGAGTCCAATGTTCCGTGGCGAGTTCGATGAGGATGCCAGAAATTTTCAGGAGACGGATTTCTTCGTGAGGCTTAAGGATAACAAGAACAACATAGAGCTGAGCGCTGAAGAAAAGATGTTGATCAAGTTCCTTAACAACGGACCGCGCACCCTCGGTCAGGCTTCCAGGGTCCTCAAGGTCCATCCGTTGCTATTTAAGGTCAACGACCTTGAGAACATGGGTCTGGTGCAGAGGATAGGACTGACCCCCACCGATATATTGTGTGCCGACGGGAAATACAACGAGTTCGATCCAGAACCGGCAAAGCTCGCTATAAAGCATTTCAGCAGGGCCTATGGCGTATCCGAAGAGAAGCTAATCTCGATGGTAAAAAAAATGCTGACCGAGAAGATAGTCACCGAAATCGTGGGAAAGGTCCTGGACTCCGAGGTAGGCTCGCGGGACATGGGTGCCGCGGGACGGCATCTTCTTAAAACAGCGGTCTCGCTCGAACAGCGCAGGGACTACAGTTGCAGCATCAAACTTAGCAAGCCGATCATCGGCATAGGTGCACCTGCCGGTGCGTACCTTCCCGAGGTGTCAAAACGCCTGGGCACAGACTTCGTACTGCCCAAATATTCGGATGTGGGCAATGCGGTGGGGGCGGTCACGGGCGGCATAATCGAGCGCGAAGAGATACTCATAAAACCTAATGTGGAGAACGCGGTGGGCGATGTTCCATGCACCGTTTTCGCCAGGTTCGGGCGCTTTATTAAGGACAGCATATCCGAGGGAATAGAGTTCGCCAGGACTCGGGGAACCGAATACGTAAGGGAAATGGCACTTAAGGACGGAGCCGAAGACGTCGTTGTAACCGATGATGTGAGGATCAGCAAGATACGCGCTAAGAACATGCCCAGCGAATTCGCTGTTATTGACGTAACGGTGACAGTCACGGCGGCCGGGAAGCCCAAGATGTTCCAGGTATGATCAGAGTATGTGGAACTCTTTCATACTGCGGACCTTCAGCTTCTCGCCGCGGCCGACCCGTATAGCGCCTACAGCTATATTGGCGCCCTGAACGGTGGTCATGAACGGGATCTCCAGTTCTACTGCCAACCTGCGCATCGTATATCCGTCGCGCCTCGAACCGGATTTCATGGCCGGGGTGTTGATGATCAGATTGATCCTCCCATCCCTCATGAGACCTATCGCGTTCGGCTTCAGCTTCTCGTCCAGCTTGAAGACGGTCGTTGTGTCCACGCCGTTCTCCCTCAGGTATGTGGAGGTTCCCTTCGTGGCATATATGGTGAATCCCATTTCCTTCAGCCCGCGTGCCGCATTCAACACTCTGGGTTTGTCCTGGTCGTTAACGGTAATGTACACTCCTCCGGACATCGGAAGCTTGTTACCCGCGGCTATTAAAGCTTTGTAACAGGCGGTGTAGAAGTCCTCATCTATGCCCATGACCTCTCCTGTGCTTTTCATCTCAGGCGTGAGTATCGAATCAACGCCCGGAAGTTTCAGGAACGGGAAAACCGAAGCCTTTACTGCATAGTGGTCGATCGATCTATATCCGGAGAGTCCGAAATCCTTCAGCTTCTTGCCGAGCATCACTTTCGTGGCGACCTTGGCCAGTGGCACACCTGTAGCCTTTGAAATGAACGGGACCGTCCTTGAAGCGCGAGGGTTGGCCTCGATCATGAATATGTCATCGTCTTTCACGGCCAGCTGAAGGTTCATAAGACCTTTTATGTGAAGTGCCAGCGCTACTTTCTCTGATATCTCCACCATTCTGTCTATTGTCCTCTGGCTGAGTGTGAAAGGCGGCATGACCATCGTTGCGTCGCCGGAGTGGCAACCTGCGTATTCCACATGCTCCATTATGCCGCCGATGTAGATGTCCTCGCCGTCGCTGAGCACATCGATATCGATCTCGATGGCCTCTGTGAGATATTTGTCTATAAGTATAGGGTGATGCCTTGAAACCTTGACGGCGGTTTCGACGTATGTCTTAAGCTCTTCTTCGGAATAGACGATCTCCATGGCTCTTCCTCCGAGGACGTATGAAGGCCTTACCAATACAGGGTACCCGATCTCGGAGGCGATGATCCGTGCTTCTTCGAAGGAATAGCCGGTGCCCGACCGAGGTTGGAGTATTCCGAGCTGGTCCATCAGCTTGGAGAATCTCCTTCTGTCCTCGGCGATGTCCATATCGTCGGGGTTTGTGCCAAGGATTTTTGTTTTTGTACCTTTCAGGGCCTTCTCCAGGTCCACAGCGAGGTTGACGCTGGTCTGTCCTCCGAACTGCACTATCACTCCATCGGCCTGTTCTTCCTCTACGATGTCCAGCACGTCCTCGAGCGTCAAAGGCTCGAAGTAAAGGCGGTCCGATACATCATAGTCGGTCGAAACAGTCTCCGGGTTGTTATTGATTATGACGGCATCGACACCCTCCTCCTGCAATGCGAATACTCCATGCACGCAGCAGTAGTCGAACTCTATGCCCTGTCCTATTCTGATGGGCCCTCCGCCTATAACGACGACGCGTCTCTTGTTTTCGTCCCTGAAGGTCTCGGATGACCTGCCGTATGTAGAATAGAAATACGGCGTTATGGCGGCGAACTCCGCGGCGCATGTATCCACCATCTTGTAGACGGCCCTGATGCCGTTGGCCTTGCGGTCGTTCCTGAACTTGATCTCATCGGTCTTCGTCAGTTCGGCTCTGACCGGATCCGCGAAGCCCATCTCCTTCGCCTACCTGATCAGGTCAGGGTCGGCGGGGTTCTTTTTCAGGCGGTCCTCCATCCTAT
>WOYN01000129.1 GCA_011620825.1 Candidatus Methanomethylophilaceae archaeon
CCGAAAGGGTTCGGCCATCGTTCCGGTGCTTTCGTGACCATATCCGAATATCCCTCGGGGGACCTGAGGGGATGCATAGGATATCCGGAGCCGGTGCTTCCGCTGGGCGAGGCCATCGTTTCGGCGGCGCGCTCGGCGTGCCACGACCCCAGGTTCCCGCCGCTGACATCCAAGGAAGCGTCGGAGGACGTTTTTGAAGTTACGATACTGACGCCGCCGGAACGCATGGCATTTTCTTCGGCCGAAGACCTTCTGAACAAGATCCAGATCGGACGCGACGGCCTGATAATATCGTATATGGGGCGCCGCGGCCTATTGCTCCCGCAGGTCCCGGCCGAATGGGGCTGGAGCAAGGAGGAGTATTTATCTCACTTGTCGATGAAGGCCGGTCTGCCTTTGGACACTTGGAAGAGGAAAGGCGTCGCCATCGACAGGTTCGAAGGCGAGATATTCGCCGAGGAATCGCCCAGAGGCGAAGTGATCAGGAAATGAGGCCATGGGACCGGAGCTAGTTATTGCGGGAAGAGCGTTCATCGGCGGAGAGCTGAAGGAAACCGAGATCGGGATCACCGACGGGAAAATAGTATTCATCGGGCCCAAGGCCGACAGGGGCGGAGACCGAATAGATATCGGAACGAGCCGTATAGTTCTCCCCGGAGGCATCGACCCCCATGTCCATTTCAGAGACCCGGGGATGACCCAGAAGGAAGATTTCGGAACAGGCTCGACTTCGGCCATCTGCGGAGGTATAACATGCGTGCTGGATATGCCGAACACCAAACCTCCGGCGATGGACATCGAGTCCATCAGGGACAAGAAGGCGCGTCTTAGAAAACGCTCTTATTGCGACTACGGACTTTTCGGCGCGATCACGAAGAACCGTTCACCGGCCAAGATTGCGCCGCTTGTAGCAGGGTTCAAACTCTTTATGGGATCTACCACGGGAGATATTCTTACAAATGACGATTCGGCGATAGCCAGAGCTTCACAGGATATAATCAGTTCCGGAAAAGTGCTGAGCGTACACGCTGAGGACAACAATTTTTTGCTGCACGAACCTGAGTACGACTGCACGGACCATCTGAGAAACCGCCCGTCGGCCGCCGAGATGAACGCGATCAGGCGGCTTTCCCCCTACGTAGGCATGAAGATCAACATATGCCACATCACGACCGCCGAGTCGCTGGCACTGGCATCTTCCCTGGGCTTCACGACCGAGGTGACCATGCATCATCTTATGTTCGATGCCGGCAGAGGGCAAAGCACGCAATTCAAGGTCAATCCCCCGCTGAGGGATATCAAGACCAGAGAATCTCTATACAAATCATTCGAGGAAGGCTCCATTACGATGATCGGAAGCGACCATGCCCCACATACGGCAGATGAAAAGAGCCAGGAGTTTGATTATGCACCGAGCGGCATACCTGGCATAGAGACGACGATGCCGATAATGATGCACATGGTGCGCATGGGAACTATACCGCTGCAGCGTGTTGCAGAGATGTGCTCGGCGGCGCCTGCAAGGGTATTCGGAATGAACAAGGGGGCCATCGAGGTCGGAAAAGACGCAGATCTCTCAATATTCGACCTCCGCAATTCCGAACAGATCAGCGTTACGAAGATGCATAGCAAGGCGGGCTACACCCCGTATGACGGATGGAGCGCCGTATTTCCGGATATGGTGTTGCTTAGGGGTGAGGTCCAGTTGCAGGACGGGGAGTTCTGCGGAGAGGCAATGGGAGAGGACATAATTGGTTGATCTCAACGTTGATTATTCAGAGGTCAGAGGCAAGTTTATCGAATGTCCCCCGCAGTGCGGGATGTGCTGCCTCTGCCAGCCTGAGGTCCTTTCTGAAGAGAAGGACTTCTTCAAGAGCAAATATCCGGAAAGCCTGGTTAAGACGAGGTCGCCGGATTCATATCTGGCACTTGCACTTAAAAAGGGCCATGGGTCATGCGTGTTCCTGAACGGCAGGAAGTGCGACGTATATCTGCACCGCCCGGCATACTGCAGGCAGTTCCCTCTGCACATATACGCCGGAGAGAAGATATCGGTCGAGCTCGATCTGTCGTGCAGGGGGGCCTGGACCGGTAGGGGGGCGGACGCCGAGGCCGAAGCCAGAGGCATAGTAGAGGCCGCGTCGGGAAGAATATTCCCGGCCTTCCGCGAGTCCAAGAAGGTCTACGAAGAGTTCTACAGGAATTGCGTGGAAGCTGGGGTCATGGGCGACCCGTCCGCCATACGCACATCGGTGTCGGTATCGCTTTCCAAGTTCACCGACCCGAACTGCCTGGGACGCATACTGGATATGTCTCAGACCGAGGACGTCATGTCCATTTCCGAGGTCGTGCCCGGGATCGATCCGGACATCGGCGACCTGGATGATGCGGCCCGTTCCGCCGCGATGGAATCCATGTCTTCCGACGATCCTCTGAGCGTCCCGATCTACTGCGACGAAAAATGGAATTGGAACATGTTCATGGCGGACGGCGACAGCTTGGAATGGATGGTTATGGACGATGACGGAAATCTGATCCATAAGGCGTTCGCATCGGCCTCAAAGATACCGCTGAAACCTTTGGAGGGCAGCGGAAGGGATGTTTTGGCACAGTACATATCCATTCTCAACTGCAGGGAAAGCTTCATGGGCAACGTCTACAGCAATATCGATGCCACGGGATACGAGGACTCCATGACCAACGCATATTACGGAACGGTCGCCGTTTCCGTGATCGATCTTCTCTGGAGGGCTTCCATGCTGGACCACTTCATAGGAACCGGGATGGGCGCCGAGGGCATCAGGGAAGCGATAATATTCTATGACATGGACCGCTTGGACGCGCCTGCCATAGGGGCGTTCATCTGACGTGCTGAAAGAGGTATTGACAAACCTTCAAATAGTAAACCCCTTATGAACATTCGGTGGCTTTAGATGATGAAACCATTATCTATCCTGGGCAAAGCGGTGAACAACAATGTCATCGTGGTCCTCAGGGGTAAAAGGGAGTACAGGGGTGTCCTCGACGGATACGATCAGTTCATGAACGTCGTACTGAAGAACGCCGACGAGCTCTTCGAAGGTCAGCCTGTCGCCAAGCACAGAATGGCAATAGTGCGTGGGGACAACATAATTTACATTTCGCCATAAGGAGTGATACAATGGGAACTGGAACATCGGCAAAGGGGAGACACAACAGCAACAGGACTCACATCCCATGCCGCAGGTGCGGAAAACGCTCGTACCACGTAAGGAAGAGCGTATGCGCTTCCTGTGGATACGGTAAAACCGCCAAGCTCAGGAGCTATACCTGGGCTAAGTGCCACGATTAAGTGAGAAATATGACAGGGCCGAAACACAGTTGCGGTGTTGTAGGAATCAGCTCCGAAAACAACGTTGTGCCTGCCCTGCAAAAATCTCTCATGATAATCCAGCACCGCGGACAGGAGAGTGCTGGAATATCTGTGTACAATTCTGAAGGTACCATAGATACCGTCAAGGACAACGGTCTGGTACAGACCGCTCTGCCCAAATACATGCTGAGCAAACTCCACGGTAACGTGGGCATCGGTCATGTGAGATATCCGACCACGGGGTCAAAGGTCAACGGCAACGCGCAGCCTCTGACCGCCACTACCGGATACGGCCCGTTGGCCATCGCGCATAACGGCGATATAACGAATTTTGATTCTCTGAAGGAGATGTACCTCTCGTCAGGCTGGTCTTTCTTCACGGACTCGGACAGCGAGCTCGTGACAAAGATATTCAGCAAATACTCGGCACAGTACACCGACCCGGTCAAGGCCCTTAAGGCCACGTGCGGCGACCTCGACGGAGCGTTCTCACTCGTCATGCTGGTCGGCAACAGGCTTTTCGGGATAAGGGACCCGAGAGGCATGAGGCCGCTGTGCATCGGCAGGATAAGAGACGGATATATGCTGGTCTCCGAATCTGCGGCGATCGATGCGATGAACGGTGAGCTCATAAGGGACGTAATGCCCGGCGAGATAGTCGAGATAACCCCTACTGAGATAATCAGCTACCCATACAACACCACGGGCCCCAAGGCCCACTGCATGTTCGAGTGGGTTTATTTTGCGAGGCCAGATTCTATCATGGATGGCCGTGAGGTCTACGACGTAAGAAGGAAGATAGGCGAGATCCTGGCAAAGGAGAGCCCCGCAGACGTCGACCTGATCATGCCGATACCGGACTCCGGACGTGCACATGCGATCGGTTTCTCGGTAAAATCGAAGATCCCGTACGAGGAAGGGTTCATGAAGAACCGTTTTGCAGAGCGTACGTTCATTCTGCCGGACCAGAGGCAGAGAGAGGCGGCCGTGTCCACCAAGATGAACCCCATCAAGAGCACGGTCAACGGTAAGAGGATCCTGATCGTGGACGACAGCATAGTGCGCGGAACGACGCTCAAGAAACTCATCAGCATGCTGAGGGGTGCCGGAGCCAAAGAGGTCCACGTGCGCATAGGATGTCCGCCGGTCATCGCTCCGTGCTACTACGGAGTGGACATGAAGACCCGCGACCAGTTCGTTGCGACAAACCATTCTGTTGATCAGGTATGTCAGATCATAGGCGCCGACAGCTTGGCGTATATCAGTGTGAAAGGCCTGATTGAAGCGGTAGGCATACCGGAGAGCGATCTGTGCCTGGCATGCGTATGCGGAAAGTACCCGACGCTCATTCCGGGTGAGGTCCACAGGTACCAGTCCACCCTCGTAGAGGACTTCAACGGCAAAGCTGCATGATGGTCACTAGGAAACCTTTAATAGGAACAATTAATCACTGAATCTTACCGGGCAGGTAGATCAGTTGGAAGATCGCTACATTGGCATTGTAGAGGTCGCGAGTTCGAATCTCGCCCTGTCCACTCTTTTCGATATTGAGCTGTCAAACTTGAGTTGATATATCGATACGGATTATGCGACGACTTAATTTACACGGTGTAAACATTTATTAGAGCAAAACACATCGTAGAGTCCGATCATGGACCTGAAATTCAAAAGGGCACGTAGTAAAGAGAACAAAGAGAAGAGGTTCTCGGATATACTCGATGTGTCCGCAGAGCTGTATGATAAATTTCGTTATCCGGGCCTTACATTTGAAAAAATATCAAAAAAATTGAATATCACGCGTCCCGCAATATACAAATACTTCAAAACTAAAGACGAGATTCTCGTAGAGATACTTCTGAGAGACCTCGATGGTCTGTGCAATGATCTTTTAGAGAATTTCAATCCTTCTGTAGATTATACAAAGGAGGAGATCGCCACATTATGGACAGATGTCATGATGAAGAACGAGAGGATCATGGATGTTATGTCACTTCATTCTTCATCCATCGAAAAGATGGTCTCTGCCGAATACAACAGCGGACCGGAAAGTGTTTTAAGAGGGTATATCCGGGCACTTAAGGGACTGATAAAACATCTTATTCCCGGCATCGACGATAACACTGCCGTCGATTTTGTTCTGTATCAGATATCATTCGCCGTAGGTCTATATCCATTCATGAAGGTCAAAATGAACGATACGGACTCAAACAAGGAGATATTCAGATTTAACAGAATGTATCGTGAGAATATCCTCACAAAATTAAAATCGATGGGCGGTTCGTGAGAAAATATCCATGCAGTCGTTCAAACGGCATAGAAAAATAAAAGGCCCGA
>WOYN01000077.1 GCA_011620825.1 Candidatus Methanomethylophilaceae archaeon
CCGAGGCGTCCGAAGAGTGGAGCTACGAGAAGTTCCCGTACCTTAAGAACGTCGGATACAAGGGAATGACCGCAGGGCCCGACAGCGGCCTGTATCGTGCATCTCCCCTGTCCAGGCTGAACGTCGCTGAGAGCATCTCCACGCCGTTGGCCCAGGCCGAGTTCGAGTACTACCACGGGTTCTTCAAGGACCTTGGAGTCGAGGGCCCCATCCAGCACACGCTGGCCACCCACTGGGCGAGGATCATCGAGATGATCTATGCGGCAGAGAAGTGCCTGGCTGACATTCAGAGCGACAAGTTCGTCGACCAGAACGTCAAGCAGCACGATGTCATGCCCGGAGGACGCGGCGTTGGTATCGTCGAGGCGCCGAGGGGAACGCTTACCCACGACTACACCTGCGACGAGAACGGAATCGTTACCGCCTGCAACATGATAGTCGGAACCACCAACAACAACGGGCCGATCAACTGCGACGTTGCCAAGGTGGCCAAGGGTCTGATCCATAACTTCGAGGTTTCTCCCGGTCTGCTGAACATGGTGGAGATGGCGTTCAGGGCGTACGATCCCTGCAACTCCTGTGCTACCCACAGCCTGCCCGGACAGATGCCGATGACGGCCGAGATCAGGTACGCAGACGGTTCTCTCCTCGAGACTGTCTCCCGCGACTGAGCGAAAAACAGGGGGAGCGATCCCCCCGTTTCAACCTTTTACCTTTTTCACTTTCTCTTCTTCCAGCGGGGACGGTCGCGCCCTTCCAGGAGAATGTCCTTGCGCTTTCCGAGGTCCATTCCGTCAAGAAGATATATCCTGGCATTGTCAAGGTCCAGCAATTCGCTGTTGAGGATCGGGCCAAGTAGAGGCTCGCCGATGATGTTCACGGGAGATCCGCCCAGCATTCTGTTGAAAGCCGGAACAACTATGAATTCGGACGGCAGCTTTCCGTATTTCTCAGAACTTACGGAAGAAAACTTACCGCGCAACCAGCATGGCTCTGTGGTAACCTTTCCGACGCCGTCCCTGAACATGACCGCCGGATGGTCATGGGCCAATACCAGCGTGTTGCACTCCATCACTTCCGGAGAGGGCCAGGTGTGCCCGTGCACATAACCGGCGTCGGAGATCTTGAGGCCGGACGCCGGACGTATCCTCACGCCGCCGGGAAGGAATTCCTCGATGTTGGTGTCATGGTTTCCTCTCACAACATCGATGTCATCGAAATACTCCAGGAGCCTGTCGAAGAACGCAGGTATCTCACGATACTCCTGCTTAGATGTGCCAGGAACAGAGTCTTTAATGTCTCCGAGAACAATGAGTCTGTCACAACCGTCCGATGCCCCGACGATGGAATCGAACATTTCCCAGGTTCTTGTGATCATGTGGAACCCTTTGGACAACAAGTGAGATTCCAATCCGATGTGGAGGTCCCCGATTATGAGCGCTCCGTCGTATTTCAGGGCAGGAGTTCCACTGATCGGCTGAAGGTCCATTTTACTCCTTCAGCCCATTTTTTAGAACGGTCGGAATGTTCTCTATGACGTCTGTGGCTATTAGGCCGTATGACTTTTCGGAGAATCCATATTCTCCCGCTTTGCCGCAGATGTATGCCCCGAGGCACGCGGCATCGAAAGATGTCATGCCCTTCGACATAAGGCCTGCAACAACGCCTGCCAGGACATCGCCGGTACCGGCTCCTGTCATGGCCGGGGTACCTGCGGTGTTCTTCTTTGTGCGCACCCCATCAGAAATAATGTCTGTATTGCCTTTAAGAAGAATGACGGATCCTGTCGAATAGGCCAAGGCGCGAACGTCCTCTTCGCTGAATGTGCCGGTTCCTCCGAGTTTTATGAACTCACCTTTGTGCGGCGTGATGACCGTAGGGACATTGGCAACGAAACCGGTGCCTATGGCGCTGATGGCATCTGCGTCTATGACCAACGGCACCTCGCACCCTGATATAAAATCCCTCACGGCCTCAACTGTGCAAATATCGGTCCCGAGTCCGGGGCCTATCAAAACAGCGTCGTAGTTCTTCGATTCGTTTAGCAAGTGCAGCACATGCTCGGAACTTAGGAACTTTCCGCCCAGCGGGTCGATCATTAAGACTGGAGAGAAAGAAGCAACCGTCTGAGCGATATGCTCCGGAACGGCAATCTTTACAATGTCTGCACCCACGCGCAAAGCTGCCAGACCGGACATCGCCGGAGCACCGTAGTAGGGTCCTCCTCCGATCAGTAAAACACGGCCGTTGATGCCTTTATGGCTATCTGGTGCAGGTATCGGGTATCTAAGTATGTCTCCGGGACCAACGTTGTTTATGGCAATTTCCGGGATGCCTATGTCTGCGATAATAATATCTCCAGAGTTGTCTGCGTTCATGCCATTTTTGATATCATGGAAAGTCACTGTGAAATCTGGTCTGATACTGTCTTCGCAACCAAGGCCCGAAGGTACGTCAGCAGAAACAATCGGGCCCTTGAACGAACGTGCCAGCGCGATATAGTCCAAATACGGGCCACGAAGATTGCCAGCCTGGCCGGTTCCCAGCGCACAGTCCACGAGCACGTCATATGCGTCGAATGACACATTTTTGAAATCGATCACCGGGCAACCGAGATTTGAAAAATAATGCTTTGAAGCGTCAGAATGTATCGAAGAGGCAGCCCCCATCAGACAGACGGTGACATCTTCCTCTGCCATCTGGGCCGCCGCGGCAAAGCCGTCTCCTCCGTTGTTACCAGAGCCGCAGACAAAAAGGAACCTCTTGCCTGCGTATATATTCTTCAAGACCTCAGCAAGTTTCAAACCGGCATTTCCCATTAAAGTTATAATATCCACGCCTGCAGCTTCAGCGTTGATATCTAGAATGCGGGATTCCTTTGCGGGCATCATCCGGATCACTTCTGATTTTTTACCAAGACCTCGCCGATGCGCGGAAGGATCTCAGTTTTGCTCATCTTTCCCTTCTCAACGCGTACACAGCCTCTCTTCGATGCCGCGTTGCCCGGGTAAGATTTGCCATCGGCTATATGATATTCTAGATCTAATATCATCGCACCTTTGGCAATCAAATCCAGGTCGGGATTCTTGACGCAAAGGGATTTTGGGAGTCTTCTTCCCTCTCCGCGAGTCCTCTCGATGTCGAAATATTCTGGCCAAATCACAATGGCGTTGTCTTCGTCGTAGACCATAAGGAATACCGTATCGCATGACACGATTAAAATTGATTGCAGAAGGCAGGCAAGGGCCGACCGATTAGGCGACCCTTGGAATGGAGATTATTCAGATCAGAACAGCGTTCACTACCCCGTCCTGTCGGGGCCTGGAAGTGACGACCGCCTCACCGACTTCAGTGGATATGGTCGCGCCTTTGTTCAGAATGTTACGCTGAACGTAGTTGGGGTCTGTGGGGTTGGATTTGACTTCTATAATCTTGACCTTCTTCGTCGTGTTAGTTTTCTTGTCGATAACGTTTGCAAACTCGGCAGTGAGCACGCCAATCTTCAAGTTTCCACCCATTCCGCGGAACGCCTTGGACGTCTGGGGGCCGATTTTGGTGAATTGCTTCTCTCTGCCGATCTCGAACTTTCTCTTACCGGCGCACAGTACACGCCTGCCTCCGGTAGACTTCCTCTTGGATTTACCCTGCCAAAGTGCCATTCTAATCGAACCCACTAAACATGGTGCCCTATAAAAAGCTTTGTGGGTTCCTTTAATCCATGGGACCAAGTAGTTCAGCGCTGGCATGACCGTTTTCAAGATTTATGATTGCACATCTGCCTTGTCTGGCCGGCCCTGGGTTGACAAAAAGAGTCCCATTCTGCTCTATTGCGCCAATCGCCTCGTGGACGTGCCCGGACAATGCCAGCACAGGTCTGTATTCATCGACTATCTTTCTCACGGATTTGCTTCCGACGTTAATGCCTGAAGGTATCGTATCAAGCACGCCGTAGGACGGGACATGCGTCATAAGCACCATGCCCTTCTTGGATATGGGTTTGAGCCCTTTGTAGAGCTCGTCCTCCGTGAGTTCGAACGGTGTTCCAAATATTGTGATATTGGATCCGCCAAGTCCGGCAAAGTACTGCCCATTGATATCTGTGCCCTTTCCGTGCATGTCGTGGGCGGCTTTGGAAATTTTTTGCGGAAAATCTCTGGGGTCGCAGTTACCTGGTATTACATAGACATCCGAATTGATAGAGGAGATGATATCAACAGCATCTTCACCGGTGCCCATATCGGTAACGTCTCCGAGGAACAATGTGAATTCCGGTCCATACTCATCGATTCTGCCGTTTATCAGATCAAGCATCGATAGTTTCTGATGAAAATCAGTAATGACAAGAAATCTCATAATCTTCTATACAGTATGAAATCATAATATATTTTGCGCAAACACGCGCGTATTGCCAATATGTGGGCGCGAGAACACACTTCACGCGTAATTGGTCGCTAGTGAATTTTACATACGCATAGAGTTGGTCGCGCATCTGTACGTGCGGACAACCAATACAGGCATGATGTAAGACACCCGGCCGACCGTTTGCGAACGCGTGTAGAATAGCTACTTGCTTACATGTGCTAAAATTTGCAGGTCGTTCAAATAGGAACTTCAGAGATCGGATTGAAAAAATGGCGTGAGGGGCGAGATTCGAACTCGCGGGTCCTTTTGGGACAATAGATTAGCAGTCTATCGCCTTACCAGGCTGGGCCACCCCCACAATGCCTTGGGGTATGGGGTCGGGATATTAAAGTTTTGGATATTTCGCCGATCCGAGACATATTCGAGGTTCGGACCCAGTTTTTTTAGCTCAAAGTTCGGCGCCTGGAGGCAACGATCGCGACTAACGGTGGTGCCTTTGCGCAGTATTTTATATGGGTTCTGTATTGTTCGAATCCCTGGTATGTGGGGAGGAATAACAGCATCAAAACTGTTATATACTCAACCGCAATACGAGGAGATGCGCGGCTTGGAAGGCCGGTATGGAACCATACTGGCTTCGAAAGTTGCGACACATGGAGAGTCAAGATCTCCGCCTTTGGGCGTGCACTCTTGAACTCTGACGTTCGATGCTACGAATGTTCTGTTAGACGGAACATTCGATAAGAGTGAGCCGTTTGACAGGACAGTGGTGAAACATGGTAAACTGCCAGTTTCAAAAATTTCATCCATCCAAGACGATTACATAAAGTCATAGGATTTGACTCCGGTTGATCCTGCCGGCGGCCACCGCTATAGGAATTCGATTAAGACATGCGAGTCGAGAGTCGTAATGGACTCGGCGGACTGCTCAGTAACACGTGGATAACGTGCCCTTAAGAGGAGGATAATCTCGGGAAATTGAGGATAATACTCCATAGATCATGGGATCTGGAATGACCCATGGTTCAAAGTTCCGGCGCTTAAGGATCGGTCTGCGGCCTATCAGGTAGTAGTAGGTGTAATGTACCTACTAGCCTACGACGGGTATGGGCCTTGAGAGAGGGAGCCCAGAGTTGGATTCTGAGACACGAATCCAGGCCCTACGGGGCGCAGCAGTCGCGAAAACTTCACAATGGGGGCAACCCCGATGAGGGAATTCCTAGTGCTAGCACATTTGTGTTAGCTTTTCTTTAGCTTAGAAAGCTGGAGGAGGAAGGGCTGGGTAAGACGGGTGCCAGCCGCCGCGGTCATAC
>WOYN01000111.1 GCA_011620825.1 Candidatus Methanomethylophilaceae archaeon
CGGACGAGGATGCTATGTCGATCAACCGTAGGCTGATAGACAACAGTGATTCGGATTCGGATACGAAATTTTGAAAAGAAAGCAAGAGGTTTACCGGCGTGGCCGGGTTTAATTTCTGTGGGCAAGCTCGCGCAGCTGCCTGAGCATCAGCTTCTGCTCCACGGAAGCTATGGCCTTCTTGGTCTTGACCACTGTGTCCGGATTGAGTGATATCGAATCTATCCCGCACTCCACCAGGAATTCAGCGAACTCCGGGTAGACAGAGGGACCCTGGCCGCATATGCCTACGGTCTTTCCGTTCTTGTGGGCCACTTCAATCAGCTGTTTGATCGCTCTCTTTACACCTTCGTTCCTCTCGTCAAAGTATCCCATCCTTCCGAGGACATCGGAATCCCGGTCTACGCCCAGTACAAGCTGGGTCAGGTCGTTAGACCCGATCGAGAACGAATCGCAGTATTGGCAGAACTCCTCGGCCATAAAGATGTTGACCGGAACTTCGGCCATAAGGTACAGTTTTAGATTGATCCCCCTTTTGAGGCCGATCTCCCTCATCATCTCCGTTATGTCCTGGACCTCCTCTATGGTCCTTACGAACGGCAACATGATGTTCAGGTTTTTCAGCCCCATTTCATCCCTGACCTTCTTTATGGCCTTCAGTTCGCAGATGAATGCGTCCCTGTAATCCGGGGATACATATCTGGAGCATCCGCGCCAGCCGATCATAGGGTTGTCTTCGTTCGGTTCGTAGTCTACACCGCCGCGCATGTCGCGGTACTCGTTCGTCTTGAAGTCGGAGGTCCTGAGCACCACGGGGCGGGGGTAGAACGCCCTCGCAACCTTGGCGATTCCCTCTGCCAGTTTTTCAATTAGCTCGTCCGAGTGGCCGGCGGCTATGACGGACATCGGGTGTTCCCCTATGTAGTTGGTGAATAGGAACTCGCTCCTCATGAGACCTACGCCGTCGCACGGCAGTGCCGCCACCTCGTCGGCCTTGGTGGGCATGCTCATGTTCACCATTATCTTGGTGCTGGTTACAGGCACATATTCGGCGGCCACAGATTGCGTGTCGGTGTGCTGCACCAGCGTTTTCTTTCTGATCTCTCCTTTGTAGACCATACCTGTCGTCCCGTCCACGGTGACGACCATACCGTCTCTGAGCACGGACGTTGCGTTGCCTGTTCCGACGACGCACGGTGTACCTAATTCCCTGGATATTATGGCGGCGTGGCATGTCATTCCTCCCTCGTCGGTGACTATCGCCACGGCCCTGGACATCGCCGGGACCATGTCGGGCATCGTCATGGTGGTAACCAGCACATCGCCGTCCCTTATCACGTCCAGGCTCATGCTGACATCATATACTACAACGCGTCCTGTGGAAAGGCCCGGGCTCGCACCCATGCCTGTGGTGATGACATTCTCCTGCGATACGTCGTTGCCGGCGGACTCGTTGGTCATGGAGTCGCCGACGGCGGTGATCGGTCTGGCCTGAACTATGAAAACTTTGCCGTCCTCTATGCACCATTCCATGTCCATAGGCTTTTCGTAGTGGATCTCGATCTGTCTTCCTATCTCGGCTATTTCGAGTATCCTGTCGTCGGGGATCTTCTGGGCGCTCTCTAGTTCGGGAGCGACGTCCTTTTTGACGGCCCCGCCGTTTTTCCCTCTGACGTATTTCCATTTTTGCGTAGACTTTCTGGTCTTTTCTTTGATTATCTTCATCTCGGTCTTGTCGACGACGTACGTATCGGGGGTGACCTCTCCGCCGACGATAGCTTCCCCGAGGCCGTAACCGGCCTCGACGATTATGTTGTTGGCCCCGCTGTTGGGGTCCACGGTAAACATTATGCCCGAGTATTCGGAGTTGACCATCTTCTGAACGACCACTGCGAGCTTGATCTCCTCGCTGGCGTATCCGCGCTTCTGGCGATACGAGATCGCCCTTGCGGTGAACAGCGAGGACCAGCATTTCCTGACCTTATCTAAAAGGTCCTCTTCTCCTGTGACGTTGAGATATGTCTCCTGCTGGCCGGCGAAACTGGCGTCCGGCAGGTCCTCGGCCGTTGCGCTCGATCGTACGGCGACGAATCCCTTCTTCCCCTTCGGGAACAGAACGTTGTACTTGGATAGAATCTCCGATTTCAGGTCGTCGGGGATCTCCCCCGTCTCGATCAACTTCCTGATGCGGTCAGATGCTTCGGCCAGACTCTGGTCCGAGTTCTCATCGATCGTTGTCAGCTCTTTTTCGACAGCCTTCGTCAGATTATTCTTTTCAAAGAAATAGTCATAGGCGTTGGTCGTTAGAACAAAAGCCCCCGGAACCGGGAAACCGGCAAAGGTCAGTTCTCCAAGGTTTGCTCCTTTGCCACCTACCAGCGGAACGTCCTCGACACGCAGCTCATTGATATCCACAATTCTATTTTCCATCTATGTCCCCCGCAGGAAAGAATTTAGGCGCATCAGATGCACCGTGCGGAATAAGGACTTCTTTTTAATATTGTTTGCCCTGACCAACAACAATTCTGATATGTGTGTTATGCATTCGGATAGATTATAACTATGTCCGATATTCGTATATATTGCTATAATATTCGTAGAAATAAGGCGGAAAATTAAGAATTTCGCCACATAATTCGTACGAAAGTGAAATTTCACTGCAATTCAAAGCGGAAGGCTTTAAATCAGATGTCGCTTTGACGTAACTGATGGTTCCCATGGACATGGAAATAGTTTGGCATGGTAGAGGCGAGCAGGGTGTCGTCACTGCGAACGAGATTCTCGCCGAAGCAGCTATCAGTGCCGGAAAGTATGTGAAAGCATTCCCTGAGTTTGGGCCGGAGAGGATGGGAGCTCCGATCAAAGGGTTCACCAGGATTTCTGACAAACCTGTCAGGGTGCACAGCCAAGTGTACGAGCCCGATATAGTGATCGTGTTGGACGGCACTCTTATCGGCAAGGTCGACGTGGCCGCCGGACTGAAAGAGAACGGTTTCATACTGGCCAACTATGACGGTACACCGGCCGAGCTCCAAACAGCGATCGGAACAGATCTGGAGTGTCATACGGTCAACGCTACGAAGATCTCCATCGAGGAGATCGGGAGGCCCATGGCCAACACGTCCATGCTGGGTGCCCTCGTTAAGATAAGGCCTATCGTGGAATTCGACACGATTGCCGAACATGTTATCAGCAAGCTCGGAGCAAAACTTTCCGAGAAGGTCATAAACAGCAATCTTTCAGCTCTCAAGAGGGCTTACGAGGAGGTGCAGTGATGGCCAAGATAAAGATCAAGGACATGCCTATTGGGGCCAGAGTCTGCAATCCCGGAAGCTCCGAGGCGATCCTTACAGGCGACTGGAGGTCTTACACCCCCGTGGTCGACAAGGAAAAGTGCATCAACTGCCTCAACTGCTGGGTATTCTGCCCCGACAACTCGGTCATAGTCAAGGAAGGCAAGCTCGAAGGATTCAAGATGAGCCATTGCAAAGGTTGCGGCATATGCGCCCAGATCTGCCCTAAGAAAGCTATCAGAATGACGGAGGCGTGAATATGGCAAAGAAGAAGCTGGAAGACATAGCGATAAACGGCGACGGAGCCGTCGCATATGCATGGAAACAGATCGATCTCGACGTGTGCGCCGCATATCCCATCACCCCTCAGACGATCATTGTCGAGGACTTCTCCAAGTTCGTCGCGAACGGGGAGGTCAAGACCGAGTACGTCTGCGTCGAGTCGGAGCACAGCGCCCTGACGCTCTGCGCTGCGTCCTGCTCGGCAGGCGCGAGGACTTTCACGGCTACGGCGTCCCAGGGTCTGGCATATATGTGGGAAATGCTTCCCATAACGTCGGCAATGAGGGTCCCGTTGGTCATGGCCGTAGCCAACAGGGCGGTCAGCGGTCCGATAAATATCAACAACGACCACGGCGATTCCATGGCCGCAAGAGACACGGGCTGGATACAGATGTTCGCTGACAACGTCCAGAGCGCTTATGACAACGCCGTCATAGCGCCAAGGATCGCAGAGCACCCAGACGTGCAGCTTCCGATAATAACGAATCTGGACGGTTTCATCCTGACCCATGCGGTCGAGAGGATGACCCTGATCGATACCGAGGACGTCAAGAAGTTCGTCGGTGAGTTCGAACCGGTCTGCCCGTTGCTGGACTACAAGCACCCCACATCCCACGGGATGTTCGACGGGCCGGACTTCTACTATGCGCACAAGTATCAGCAGGTCGAGGCTATGGACAAGGCGCTGGGAGTCGCCGAGCAGGTGTTCAAGGAGTTCAAGAAGCTGACCGGCAGGGAATATCACCTTGTGGACGAGTACAGGTGCGATGACGCAGATTACGTCGCCATAATCCTGGGCTCATCCTACGGGACGATGCAGGAGACAGTCGACCAGATGCGCGAAGCCGGAATCAAGGTCGGGGCGGCAATGCCCCACATATACAGACCTTGGCCGGAGAAGGAGCTCGCGAGAATAATGAAGGGCAAGAAGGCGGTTGCAATATTCGACAAGCACGTGAGCCTCGGAGCTTACGGGCCCATGTATCCAGAGGTCGTCGTCGCGGCGGCCGACCTCGAAAAGATGCCGAAGATGTATAATTTCATATACGGTATCGGAGGAGCGGACACGAGCGTGTCGATACTCAGGGATGCGATGGAGTCCGTGGTCGATGGCACTGCAGACAAGATCAACTATGTGGGGATGAAATTATTATGAATACGTCGCTAAAAAGTCTCAATCAACTGCCTGTCAAGCTGACGAGCGGGCACAGGCTCTGCGCCGGATGCGGCGAACCTGTGCTCGTCAAGCAGATATTGATGGGTACCCAGAGGCCGCTCGTGGTCTCTCTGTCTACTGGATGCCTCGAAGTTTCTACGACCGTGTATCCGTATACGTCGTGGAACGTGCCCCTGATACACACCGCATTCGGAAACGGTGCCTCAACATGCGCAGGTGTCGAGACTGCATACCAGTCTCTCAGGAAACAGGGAAAGATCAAAGAGGAGATGGACTTCGTCAACTTTGCAGGGGACGGTGGCACTTACGATATCGGTCTTCAGGCGCTCTCCGGAGCAATGGAGAGAGGGCACAAGATGCTTTACGTCTGTATGAACAACGAAGCGTATATGAACACAGGCATCCAGAGGTCGAGCGCTACCGGCATGGGGGCCGATACCACCACCTCGCCTGCTGGGTCGGTTTCCCCGGGGAAGCAGGAGTATCCCAAAGACCTAACGGCCATAATGGTCGCGCACAATATCCCGTATGTCGCACAGGTGTCCCCCCATAATTGGAGGGACACCGTCGAAAAAGCCAGGAAGGGATTCAACTGCGGAGGTCCTGCGTTCATCAATGCGATAACTCCTTGCCCCAGGGGCTGGAGGACTTCTTCTTCTATGACCGTGGACATGGCGCAGCTGGCCGTGGAAACCTGCGTCTGGCCGCTCTATGAGGTCGTCGACGGCAAGTATGCGCTGACAGCTGAAAGCCTCAAAATCGCCGAAGGTAAGATAGAGAAGAAGCCGGTAACCGATTGGATCGACGCCCAGGGGAGATACAGGCATCTCAAGGAGGAGCG
>WOYN01000138.1 GCA_011620825.1 Candidatus Methanomethylophilaceae archaeon
CACCGTCGAGTCTGTCAGCGTCAACCATGCGATAACCGTCAACTGGGACGACACGGTCGAGGAAGCGGCCAAACTGATGGTCGAAAACGACATATCCACTCTGCCGGTGGTGGAAGGCGACAAGCTTGTCGGAGTCCTTACCCAGTACGATATAATCGAGGTCATATCGGCATGCCGCGAGAGAGAACTCATGTTCATCCAGATCAGCGGCCTCGAAGACGACGACAAGGCTGCCACCGCGGCCCTGTACGAGGTCATCGAAGAACAGATGGTGAAGATCAGAAAGGTGTACAGGCCCGAGAGCCTGATGCTCCACGTTGCAAGATACAACGACACCGGCAACTCGGCCAAGTACAGCATATCCGCAAGGCTGTATCTCAGAGGCAAGATCGTGAACTACAAGGAAGTCGGATGGGACCTGGTGAGGACCACGTCCGACCTGATGAAGAAGATCGCCGAGTCCGTCATGACCATGAAGGACTCCAAAGTTAAGTTCCGCCAGCGCAAGAAGTAAAACTTTTTCCTCACAACCTTTTTTAACACCCTCTTTTATAGTGTGCCCTGTTCAACATGCCGCAATATGACTCAGCTTTGATAGAGGGACGCTGGCAGAAGATGTGGAAGGACGACAGGGTCTACCATTTCGACCCGCAGTCAGACAAACCCATTTTCAGCATCGACAATCCCCCCAGGTACACTTCCGGATCGCTACACCTAGGACACGCGACCGGTTATTCTATCTCTGATTTCGCGGCGCGTTACAAGCGTATGAGGGGGCACAATGTATTCTTCCCCCTGTGTTTCGATGTCAACGGCACGCCTATCGAGGTCAAGGTCGAAAAGAAGTTCAACATAACGAAGCTGGACCTTCCCCGCAACGAGTACCGCAAGCTATGCAGCGACTATGCCAACGGTTTCATCGCCGAGATGACGCATGACTTCGAGAAACTTGGGGAGAGCATGGACCCCAGCATTTATTATCAGACCGATGCCCCGTACTACCGAAAGATCACGCAGCTCTCGTTCGTCGATCTCTTCAAACGGAACCTCGTCTACAAAGCGAACTTTCCTGTGAACTGGTGCCCCAGGTGCATGACCGCTCTTGCGGACGCCGAGGTCGAGTACAGGGACAACGTCAACAAACTGAATTTCATCAAATTCGGAGTTGCTGGCACTGATGAATCCGTGCTTATCGCGACAACCCGTCCGGAGCTCCTTTGCACATGTCAGGTCGTCGCGGTGCATCCGGACGACAAAGATAAACAGCACCTGATAGGAAGAGAGCTGGTCACGCCCCTTTACGGCAAGAAGGTCAAGGTCATAGCCGATGATAAAGTAGACCCCGCCTACGGCACCGGTTTTGTCATGATATGCACCATCGGGGACAAGGACGACCTGGAATGGGTAATGAAGTACCATCTGCCGATGGAGAAGGGCATTGATGAGACCGGCAAGATGACAGCGCTCTCCGGAAGATACGAGGGGATGCCTGTCGCCGATGCCCGCGAGGCCGCGATGAAGGACCTCGGGGATCTGGGTCTTTTGGAAAAACAGGTAGACAACCCTCAGCAGGTATCGATCTGCTGGAGATGCAAGACCCCTATCGAATACCTTCAGGTCCCCCAGTGGTTCCTGAAAACATTGGAGTTTAAAGAACAGGTCCTGAAGCGTGCCGACGAAATCAAGTGGTATCCGGAGTTCATGAAGGTGCGTCTCCAGGACTGGGTCAACTCCCTCGAATGGGACTGGGTTCTGAGCAGGCAGCGTATATTCGCCACGCCCATACCCGTCTGGGAGTGCGCAGACTGCGGCTACGCCGTATGCGCAGAGGAGGAACAATTGTACTGCGACCCTGTCGAGGATAAGCCTCCGGTCGAAAAATGCCCCAGGTGCGGCGGAGAACTGATCGGATGCACGGATGTGTTCGACACTTGGATGGATTCTTCGGGATCTGCACTCTACAACACATACTGGCACAGGGACGATGAGATGTTCAAGAAGCTCTTCCCGATGTCCCTCAGGCCACAGTCGCATGACATCATAAGGACCTGGGCGTTCTATTCAATACTCCGCTCCGAGCAGATAGCCGAGAGCATACCTTGGAAAGAGATAATGATCAACGGGTTCATCATGGCGCCCGACGGGGCACCCATGCACTCTTCGGTCGGGAACGTCATCGATCCGGTTCCCATATTGGAGAAATACGGCGCGGATGCGTTACGCTACTATGCTGCGACCTGCTCGCTCGGGATAGACCATGCGTTCAGGGAGCCCGACGTCGTACGCGGAAGGAAGCTTTGCAACAAGATATTCAATCTGGGACAGTTCGTGACCCGTTTCTTCAACGCCAAACCCGAGAAAGAATGCGAAACGCTCCGTGTCTCGGACAGATGGATACTCAGCAGGTACTCGAAGACCGTCAAGGAAGCGACCGAATGGTTCGATGTCTATCAGTTCGATAAGGCACTGAAAGCGATAGAGGGCTTTATCTGGCACGAGTTCGCCGACCACTATGTGGAGATGGCCAAAGGACGCGACGACGAGGCCGTCAGGTATACCTTGTACAATGTATTCTACGGATCGCTGAAGCTGATGGCGCCCATCATGCCGCATGTGACCGAAGAGCTTTACCAGACTATATTCAGGCAGTTCGAGGGGGATGCAAGCATACACATCGCATCATGGCCCGAACCGATACTTTTCGACAAAGTGGCGGAAGATACCGGCGACGTCCTCAAGGATGTTGTTGCGGCCGTCCGCACATGGAAATCCGAGAAGAAAATGCCGCTGAACGCCGAGATCGCCTTATTGGAGCTCATAGGTCCAGAGTCGTCGATATTGGAAAGTGCCAGAGATGACATTTCCGAGACCACTAAAGCCTTGAAGATAACCATCGCCGATTCTGCAGAACTCATAGAAGAAACGGTCGGAGTTAAACCTGTCCACGCAAAACTGGGACCGGCGTTCAAGGCCGCAGCAAAAACAATAGTCGCAGCCGTATCCGGGATGGAGCCTTCCGATGTTGCGAGGCAGATCGAGAACGGTTCTGTGAAGATCGAGGCCGGCGAGATCTATGAGCTGGGGCCCGAGTATTTCGAACTGGAGAAACGTCTCACCCTCGGCGGGAAGGCCGTCGAGACGATCCAGGTCGGCGGAATACTGATAGTTCTGGAGCTGTAAAAAGAAGGAAAGGAGTCACTGCACTACATTTACAGTGATTTTCTTCCCTTCAAACCTCATTTTCGGCAGGTCCATCATCATCTTTTTTCCAAAGTCCTTGTGGACCTCCACGATAGATGATTTGTTGCCGACCTCGATGTTTCCGATCGAGTACTCTCTGATCTTAGCGTTCCTGATGATGAACTCGGAAAGGCCTACCTTGCCTAAGCCGTCTTTTTTACCCAGATTGACCTCGAACTTGACCATGCCGAACACGTCTGCCGACTGATCGAAGTCGACGACCATGCGTATCGTGTCCTTGCTTCCCTCCTCGGCATCGGGAACCTCCCTCTTAGTGATCTCCATTCCCGTGCGGAGCTCGAACTCATGGACAAGATGCTCTTCCTCGGCGGTTATGAACGATACGGCCGTGCCTTCCTTGCCGGCCCTTCCCGTGCGCCCTATTCTGTGAATGTAGGTCTCGACATCGTCGGGCATGTCGTAGTTTATAACGTACGAGATATCCTCGACGTCCAGCCCCCTTGCGGCGACGTCCGTGGCCACAAGTATCTGGACCCTTCCCTCCTTGAAGTCCCTGAGCACTTTCTCTCTCCTGGATTGAGGCATATCGCCGTGTATGGCCTCCGCGACGTACTTGTACTGCTCGAGGCGCTCGATCAGCATGTCGACCATCCTCTTGGTCTGACAGAATATTATCGCTTTGGGCTGGTCGATATCTAGTATCCTGCTCAGCGCCCAGGATTTGTTCCGCCTTCCTACCGAGATATAATATTGCCTTGTGAGATCGAGGACCACCTCGTCCTTGGAGACGCTTATCTCCTTAGGATTTCTCATGTAGTCATAAGAGAGACGTTTCACGCCTTCGGGCATCGTGGCGGACATCAGCAGCGTCTGTCTGCTGGACGGCATCATGCGCAATATGTCCTCGATGTCCTCGATGAACCCCATGTCGAGCATGCGGTCGGCCTCATCCAGCACTACGACTTTGATGGCGCTGAGGTTCAGCTCTTTGCGGGACACCATATCCTTTACGCGGCCCGGCGTACCGGCGATTATGTCTGCACCTTTCTGGAGCTTCTTCATTTGGACATCTATGCTCGCTCCGCCGTATATAGGGACACAGACATGTCCGGTGTACTTCGCAAGCTTGGACATTTCCTCCGATACCTGGACCGCCAACTCCCTTGTGGGGACCAATATTATCGATTGGGGAATCTTTTGCGGAGCGTCTATATTACCGAGTATTATCGATCCATAGCAACCCGTCTTCCCTGTCCCGGTCTGCGCTTGGGCGAACATGTCCCTTCCGGTCAGTCCGATCGGAACGGCCGATATCTGGATTGGCGTGGGCTCTTCCCATCCCATATCTTCCATGGCTCTGGCAACTTCTTCCGAAATACCTATTTCTGTGAACTTAGAGATCATCATATCACTTGATCCGAATTTAAACAGCCTGCGACTTCAACACAGACAACGCTCAATTTCGCGACTCGGTATGCTTGCTGTACATATAATAATGACTGGGATTGAAAATTGCAACGGCAAAGTATATATTTAAAAAGTTAATCTGAGGATTTGCACTGTGGATGTAGTGTAGCTGGTTATCACTTAACCTTGCCAAGGTTAGAACTCGGGTTCGAATCCCGGCATCCGCACTTTTAACTCTAGCCAGGTCGTCGGATTTGGATTCCAATCTTTTTTCGGTCCGGTCGCCATAACCCCCTAGGATGCCGTTGCAACCTGCATTGCGCACCTTTCCCGTTGCCAGTTTTTACACGAATGAATATTGCCGGGCTGTCGCACCGGAATCTCCATCGTTCGCCGTTTTCAGAAGTATCTCTGTCTTATGGATGATACGGCCCTCCAGTCGATGCAAGAACGCAAAGTTTTCAACGAAAAAATTTATCTCGGGCTAATCATATTAATAATTAACGATATGATTATATTGAGGCTCTACGGTATTTAATCGTGTACGCAAACGAGCGAAAACTCAGACGAACTGCGTTATTGCTTTCAGCGACGGCATTCTTGATGTTGGGTCTCGGAGCCTCGGCGCTATTTGTCAACGACATCGAAGAAGCCTCTGCAGCATCGGACTCAACTACAGATGTCCAGATTGATGATTTTACATATAATTTAAACAACACCACCAATACGGCGACGGTCAAAGGCTTAAGCGCTGCAGGGATGTCTAAGAATTCAATTGCGATCCCTGCTTCCGTTGGATATTCTTCGAATGATTATACGGTAGTATCCATTGACTCCTATGCATTCAGTAACAACGATACCCTCACTTCCGTCAGTATCCAAG
>WOYN01000085.1 GCA_011620825.1 Candidatus Methanomethylophilaceae archaeon
GCCCGTGGCTTAGCCAGGATATAGCGCTGGCCTTCTAAGCCAGACGCCTCGGGTTCGAAAGTTTCATAAAAAGGAACCGAAATTCCCGACGGGCCCGCCAAAGGATTCCGCCCTCGGGGCAGGTATCCAGGAAGGAAAATAACATGAAAAGAAGTTCACGCGCCTGGAAAAAACGCGGCAATCAGCGTTGGAAATGGCGCAAGAAGAAGATGAGAAGGAGAAAGAGAGCAGCTAAGATGCGCAAGCAGTGATCACAGTCATTCTGACAAGGGAGTATAGGCTAACCTGGCAGACTGGCGGGCTCCAGTTATCGAGCGTGATTGAATTGAGGTTGCTGAAGTTGTGATGAATAACTGGAGCGATGACTCAATAATTTCGCGGGGGGTAGCTCCCCCCGTGGTGGAAACCCGCTGACGGGGGTTCAAATCCCTCTGCTCCCACCTTGCGTATCTTAGAAGCATCTTGCCCCCCGAAAAGGGGGCTTAACAACTTTCTCTTCTTTTTTCTTCTAATAGATTCAGTTCATTTTGTTTTTCTTGAACCTGTTTATGCGTATTCTTAAATGTTCCTGCAGAGGCCCGTCCGTGCAGTAGACGTAGCATCCTTTCATTCCCCGGGTCATCAGGGTGCGGTAAGTGTTGCGTATTATCCTGTCGGCCACTTTCTCCTGTTCTTCCGGATCTGGGTATTTTTGTCTAAGTCCACGTAGTGACTGGTCTGTGCGGGCTCTTTTAGTCCGGTCTGTTACGACTCTCCCGTCTCTGTAGACCAGGTCATCCCCAATTATTACGCCCACATAATCAAATTCAAGTCCCTGGCACGTATGGATGCATCCGATTTCGCCGATGGAGGCCTCATCTATGGCCCACGTGCTCGTGGAACCAAGATTCCAGCTCATTCCGAATTTGAAATCAGGTATTCTCACATCGTGGTATTCCGAATCGTCTTTTTTGTCTGATTTCCAATCCCAACAATAACCGGCCACCATGCGAGACCTGTTAGCTGCGAGATTCTTCTCTTTTATGGAATGCCGGAGATCGTTGGGGTTGTCGAACAGTTCGATTTCGTACTTGAAATCGTCTACCGTATCGAAGTTAGCGGTCTCGCGTATCTCCAGTACATCATCGACCCAAGCCACATAGCCGTCTGACCCGTCGCATATGAACTGCGAATCCAGTCCCATCTTTTTTACGCGGGCACCGCAAGACCGGGCGAAATTCTTTATGTTATCTATCGTCCCTATATCGTCCAAAGTTACACGCTGGCTTTCATCGATGAAGAAAACAGAGAGCTTCGATGCGCCGATAATTTCCTTTATCTGGTTTTCCCCATTGTTCTTGAACATCCCAGATTTTTCCACAAGGCGGTGCGATTCGTCAACCAGAAGGACATCAAAGTCGTTCTTCCCGCTCGATATGAACGCGCCCGAACCTTTAAACATGTTTTTTATGCTTGTAACGCTGCGCGACAGTCTGTTCTTTCCTTCGCTGAGCTTCCGGTAATAGACGTTTCTGGGGGCGCCGTTCTTAGTAACATAGGCAGCCAGATTGCCGCTCTCGGTCAACCTTGTGAGAAGGTTTATTGCGAGGACCGATTTTCCCGTTCCCGGCCCTCCTTCTACGATAATCACTCTTTTGAATGAGTCGGTCCTCGACTTTTCCGCCTGCTCGAGTATCTCCTCGAAGACCACCTTCTGTCCGTCTATCATAACGAACTCCTGATTGCCATTCACGAGGGAGACAATGCAGTCCTGGAGTGATTTGGAAGGGCGCAGCCTTCCCCCGTCGATCATTTCTATTACGTTCTTACTGTCGCCATGGCGTATGTACGTCTGAATGAATTTTCTGAGATTGTTTTTATCATGTATTCCGAACAAAGGCGCCTCGGCCATATAGAAATTGTATGCCGGGTCCGTCAGAGGGTCCCTGTCCCCGATGTCGTAGTTATGCAGATATGCGCAGGGCCTCAATCTCAACAGTCCGTCCTGAACGCATACGTTGTAGTCATTTATCACCTGGACATAAGACCAGGCCTGGAAAGAAGGGTGTGTAGTTTCGTCCATCGAACCGCCCAACACGGTCTTCACAATGCCGTCTTTCTCCACGACGGATTCCACTGCTGTCCATTGCTTGAGTTCGATCACAACTGCGGAACCGACACCTTCATCATCAGTGCCGGCAACGATCATGTCGACTCTCTTTCCCGTGTAAGGAATGTTGTACTCGACAGCTATGCCGGCGTCTTTGGGTACATTCGATCTTCCAAGTACGATGTACATGTGGTTCAGGGAATTCTGCCAAGAGAAAAATTCGGAATGCGGTGTGGTCCTTCCCATCTTCTCATACACAGCGGCGCTCAGTTTTCCAGCCAATAGACCGCTGTCGACGTCAGATTCGAAATCAGCCAGCGTGCCGCTGTATATGATCATACGGGGTTGCAGAGAGGTTTGAAATTATATCCGCTTTCGAATATCAGTTCTTGAAGCTGTGTATCGGCGCAGGTATCCTTCCGCCCCTGTTCACGAACCCTCCGCAGCCGAATTCGCTCACGGGCATGATCGGCGCAGAACCCAGCAGCCCTCCGAACTCCGCGTGGTCTCCAGGCTTCTTTCCGATGACCGGTATGAGGCGGCACGCGGTCGTCTTCTGATTAACCATCCCGATCGCCATCTCGTCCGCTATTATTCCGGATATGATCTCTGCCGACGTGTTGCCGGGTATAGCGACCATATCTAGCCCGACAGAGCAGACGCATGTCATAGCTTCAAGTTTCTCGATGCACAGCGCACCGCATTCGGCCGCGCGGACCATCGAACTGTCTTCGGATATGGGAATGAACGCCCCGCTCAGCCCTCCGACGTACGAGGACGCCATGACCCCGCCTTTCTTGACCTGGTCGTTTAGAATGGCCAGCGCCGCGGTCGTACCCGGGGCGCCGGTCCTTTCGATACCCATCTCTTCGATTATGTCGGCGATGGAATCCCCAATCTCAGGGGTGGGGGCCAAAGAAAGGTCCACGATCCCGAACGGGACCCCCAGCCTCGCCGAGGCCTCCTTTGCGACAAGCTGTCCGGCCCTTGTAACTTTGAACGCCGTCCTTTTGATAGTTTCGCAGAGGACCTCGAAGCTTTCCCCCTTGACCTTTGACACTGAAGTTTTCACCACTCCGGGCCCCGACACCCCTACGTTGATGACGATCTCCGGTTCAGTGACCCCGTGGAACGCGCCCGCCATGAACGGGTTGTCGTCGGGCGGGTTGCAGAAAACCACGAGCTTTGCGCATCCGATCGAGTCTCTGTCCTTGGTGAGCTCGGCCGTTTCCCGGATTATGTCGCCCATCATCCGTACCGCGTACATGTTTATGCCCGTCCTCGTGGAGCCCGCGGCGACGTAGCCGCAAACCCTCTCGGTTAATGACAGCGCTTTCGGTATCGAGCTGATAAGCAATCTGTCGGCGTTCGTCATTCCTTTCTGTACAAGTGCGGAGTATCCGCCGATGAAGTTTATTCCGATATCCTTGGCGGCCCTGTCGAGCGCTTCGGCGATCTTCACGAAGTCGTCCGGGGTCTTGCATGCGCACGCCCCGACGATCGAGATCGGGGTGACCGAGACCCTCTTGTTCGTTATCGGGATTCCATACTCGAGGCCTATCTCGTCGCCGACGGATACCAGGTTTTTGGCCTTCTCGGTTATTTTCCGGTATATCTTTTCGCAAAGCCTGTCGAGGTCCGGGTCGCAGCAGTCCATGAGGCTGATGCCCATCGTTATCGTTCTGACGTCGAGGCTTTCGTCCTTGATCATCGAGTTGGTTTCAAAGACCTCTTCGAAATCGACCATCGGATCAGATCCTGTGCATCATGTTGAAGATGTCCTCGTGCTGGGCCTGAATGATGCAGCCGACCTTTTCCCCCACGGCCTTAAGTCCATCCGAAAGCTCGGCGAACGTCTTTTTGTACAGGTCCGTATCAACGATCATCATCATGTTGATGTAATCGCCTACAGTGGTCTGCTTTATGTCCAATATGTTAATGTCGTTGTCTGCGAAGAAATCGCACACGGCGGCTATGATCCCGACGTGGTCCCTTCCCACCAATGTGACTATTGTCTTGCTCATTTTGTGGTCTTCCTTTCGTTGATCATTATTGCGTATTCCAGCGAGTCCACGAGCGCTATCAGCGATGCCTCGATGACATTCTGGGAAACACCTACGGTCGTCCAGCTCTCGATGCCGTCGGTGGAGCGTATGAGAACCCTTACGGTCGCCGCTGTGGCGGCCTTCTCGTCCAGCACCCTGACCTTGTAATCGGATAGACGTATGCCGTTCAGTACGGGGTAGAATTTCGACAGCGCCTTTCTCAGGGCATTATCCATCGCGTTGACCGGGCCGTCGCCGTCGGATGCGGTATGCTCGATTTTTCCGTCGCTGTTCCTAACCTTGATGCTGGCCTCGGAGATCAGCCTGCTGTTTTCAACTTCGTCTATGAACAGTCTGAAACCTGCAATCGTGAAATAGGGTTTGAAATCGCCTCTGATACGTTTGACGAGCAGTTCGAAGCTTGCGTCCGCCCCTTCGAACTGGTATCCTCTGGATTCGAACTCCTTCACCGTTTCGGTTATGAGGCCGCTGTCACTGCTGTCCGTGCCGATTCCGAGCTCCTTCAGTTTCTCCATTATGCTGGCCCTGCCCGATAGATCGGATATCAACACCCTGCGCTTGTTTCCCACGATTTCGGGCCTTATGTGCTCATACGTCCTGGTATCCTTCATCATTGCCGAAACGTGCATGCCGCCCTTGTGGGCGAACGCCTTCTCTCCTACATAGGGAAGCGAAGGTGACGGTGCGGTGTTGGCGAGCTCGCCGACGAACTTCGAAAGGTCCGTGAGCTTCGAAAGGTCCTTTACACCGGTGCTGCGCCCCATTTTAAGCATCAGGTTGGGTATGATCGAACAGAGGTTCGCGTTCCCTGTTCTCTCGCCGATGCCGTTGATGCATCCCTGGACCATGGTCGCTCCTGCCCCTACGGCCGCCAGAGAGCATGCCACCGCAAGGTCCGAATCGTTGTGGCAGTGGATCCCAACCGCCGTGTCGTATCTGCTGCGTACTGCCTTCACGGCATCGGTGACGCGGTCCGGAAGCGTACCTCCGTTGGTATCGCAGAGCACCAGCCACTCGGCGCCCGCGTCCGCTGCGGCCCCGAGCGCGAGCATCGCATACTCCGGGTCGGAATAAAAACCGTCGAAGAAGTGCTCGGCATCGAACATAACGCGCATTCCCGATTCCTTCAGGAATCTGACGCTGTCCCCGATCATTGCGAGGTTCTCCTCCTTGGTTGTGTTGAGCGCATGTACGACCTGGAAATCC
>WOYN01000059.1 GCA_011620825.1 Candidatus Methanomethylophilaceae archaeon
AGATAAGAGAGCACTTTTCATCAGGGGCGGCCGTCACCATGGCCCTTACTCCGGTCGACAACCCCTGCGAGTTCGGGATCGCCAGGGTGGGACCGGACGGCAGGATATCCGAGTTCAAGGAGAAGCCGAAGCCCGGAGAGGTCTTCTCCAATCTGATAAACGAAGGAGTGTACGTTCTGGAAAAAAAGGTCCTGGGACTGGTGCCCGAGAATACCCAGTACGATCTTTCCAAGGAGCTAATACCAAGACTCATGGAGAGAGGTGAAAGGATACAGGGATACGGCCTCAAGGGGATGTGGCGCGACGTGGGCCGCCCCTCCGACCTGATAGGTGCGAACCTTGCGGTCGCCGAGAGGCTGTTCGAAGACGAGGACTGGACGGAACACGGCGCTCTACGGACGGAGATAAACGGACCGTTCTTTTTGGGAGAAGGGTCCAGCATATCCGACTCGTTCTCCGATTCCTCGGTGATACTTAAGAAATGCACAGTA
The DNA here is from genome assembly GCA_011620825.1 of Candidatus Methanomethylophilaceae archaeon. Classification (GTDB taxonomy): domain Archaea; phylum Thermoplasmatota; class Thermoplasmata; order Methanomassiliicoccales; family Methanomethylophilaceae; genus VadinCA11. The sequence continues at coordinate 492 of WOYN01000059.1, forward strand.
GCAGGGAGCAGATTAAAAGGGTCTTTGATCATGCGGAACTGCAGGGTCGAGGAAGCCGAGATCAACAACAGTATTCTGGGCTGCGGTTGCACGGTATCTCCCGGCTCGGTCATCGAGAGGTCTGTGCTGGGGGACGGGACCCTCGTACCGCCCGGGACCGCGATCATCGATAATGGGGTGAAGAAATGATGTACATACGCTCAAGGGCGCCCTTGAGATTGGGGATGGCAGGGGGCGGGACCGATGTGGACCCCTATGCTTCGCAGAAGGGAGGTGCCGTTTTCAATTCCACCATCTCGAAATACGCCTACTGCACGATCACTCCCAACGACACGAACAAGATGTCCATAGAATCCATCAACTACGGGAAGTACGAGGCCTCCCTGGACGGCGGGCCTCTGCCGCTGGACGGAAACATGGACCTTGTGAAGGCCGTGACCAATCACTTTGGGATCGAAGAAGGTTTCAATATGCTCCTGCAGTCCGACGCCCCTCCCGGTTCCGGTCTCGGAGGCTCATCGACGGTAATCGTGGCCGCCATAGCCGCGGTCGCCGAATGGATCGGAGAAAAGATGACCGGCAACGAGATGGCACGGCTGGCCTACGAGCTGGAACGGGAGGATATCGGCCTCAAGGGATGAAAGCAGGACCAGTACGCGGCGGTCTTCGGAGGCTTCAATCTCATGAAGTTCAGAGCCGACGGAGTAGATGTGAACAGAATAAAGATCAAGGAACATACCCTGAACGAGCTCCAGTGCAGGTCTGTGCTGTGCTATACGGGAGGCACGAGGGAGTCTGCAAACATCATCGATTCGCAGGTCAAATCGTTCGAGAAAGGGGACAACGAATCCGCGCTCGACAGGAGCAAGGAGATAGCCCTCGAGATGGCGGCCGCCCTGGAAAAGGACGACATAGACGAGACTGGAAGGCTGCTCGACATGGGATGGAAGTACAAGAAGCAGTTCTCAGACAAAATCACCAACCCGAAGATAGACGGGATATACAATGCGGCGATGTCCGCGGGGGCCGTGGGGGGGAAGGTGTCGGGCGCAGGAGGCGGAGGCTTCATGTTCTTCATCTGCGACTACGACAAGAAGTTCGTGGTGTCCGAAAAACTGATGAAGCACGGGGCCGTGGTAACGGATTTCCTGTTCGAACCGAACGGCGTAATGGCATGGAGGGGCGGAGATGAATGACCTTATCCGGCAGGAGTTGAAGAGGAGCTCGGAAGCGATCGCGGGGATATCTCCCGAGCAGATACGGGCCGCGGCTGATGCGATGATCGCATCGCTGAGATCGGGAGGACAGGTTATATTCATGGGCAACGGCGGCTCCTCTGCCGATGCGCAGCACATTTCCGCCGAGCTTTCGGGGCGGTATATGATGGAGCGCCCGGCGATGGCCGGTGTGTGCCTTTCGAATATCGCACCTGTGACGGCCATAGGCAACGACTACAGCTACGACATGGTGTTCAAGCGTCAGATCGAGGCCATATGCAGGAAGGGGGACGCCGTCGTAGGGCTGTCAACTTCAGGAAAATCGAAGAATGTCATACTGGCAATGGAGGCCGCCAAGGAGAAGGGGGCGACCACGATATCGTTCACCGGCCCAGGAGGCGCCATGAAGGACATCGCCGACGTGGCGGTCACCGTCAACACGACCGAAACCCCCAGGATACAGGAGGGCTATCTCGTCGCCTGCCACACGATATGCGGAATAATCGAGAGGGAGATGTACGGCCCGAAGGCCGTGTTCCTGGACCGCGACAATACCATCGCCCCCGATGTCCCCTACTGCAGCGACCCCGCCGACTTCAACGTGTTCGAATATGTCCCGGAGCAGATAGCCAGGCTCAACAGGGCGGGCTATATGGTCATAGTCGTCACGAACCAGTCCGGCATAGGCCGCGGATATCTGGACGACGGGACGCTGGCGAAGATCCATGAAAAGATGAAGGCACAGGTCGCCGAAGGCGGGGGCAGGATAGACGATGTATTCTATTGCCCGCACGCGCCCGAGGACGGATGCGGCTGCAGGAAGCCCGAGACGGACCTGGGCATCGCCGCCGTAAGGAAGCACGGGATAAACACGTCCGTCTCCTACATGGTCGGAGATGCCGAGAAAGACATGGAGTTCGGCCGCAACATCGGATGCAGAACGATACGCGTGGACGGAAAGTTCACCCTGAGGGACGCCGTCGACCAGATACTCGGATCATAACTTCTTCGTTGTCGAAACGGGGTCCCAGACGTTCATGTCCCCCATGTCCGACCTGACGTAGGCGGCGGCCTTCAGTCTCGAGAACATCTCCATGGCGACGGTCAAGGCGATTTTTACCGGATGGAAGCCCATGTCCCTCACGGCCCCGAACATCGCGTCCACCAACAGCCTGTAGTCCCAGGTCGGTATGTCGTAGCCGTAATCTCTTTTCATGTAGCACTCGCCGATGTTCACCCTGGTGCGCTGTTTGATGAAATCGGCAACGGTGTCGGGACCCCTGTTGCGTATAACGGCGTCCGGAGCGTAGGCCCCTCTGTAGCCGGCCCCTTCGAGCTTCATGCGGAGAATGTCCTCGTCGGACTGGGTGCGCGCCGGCAGCCTGGTGCCTATGTCTCTGAACGCCACCAGCTCGCCTATCTTCGGATGCACCTCCGAAACGTGATGATGCATTATCCAGAGCATATGGGAAGCGAAGCCGGCGAAGGAATCCCTTCCGTTGGTGGGAACCGGATGTCCGCCGACGATCCCCACCTTCGGGTCAGAGAAAGGCGTTATCAGGTTGCTAAGGGAATCTTCGCTGCCGAATGCATTGTCAGCATTGAGAAGAACGACTATCTGGGTCTTTTTATTGTCAAGAAGAAGATTAATCGCCGAGTTCTTGCCTTCTCTCTTATCCTGGGTCAGAAATCTCAAATTTTCGAATTCGGGAAGCAGACCTGAAACTATCTCATCGGTGCCGTCGGTGCTACCGCTCGAGACAACGATGATCTCGTCGATGTCGAAATCATCGGTCCTCTGTTCGTAGACCGAGCGTATGGAGCGCTCGATATTGGACTCCTCGTTGTACGCGCAGATTCCGACGGTGATATGTGTCCCGGAACTCATTTCAATCTCCCTGCGACGCGCGCCATCGTTTTTCCGAAGGGTTCGCACTGTCTCAGTACAGATAGTATAACGGTTTTATTAAGTTTGGATTCTCCCGTGCTCCTTTTCCCGAATACGAACGGGGCCTCGCAGATCTTGACATCGAAAGGTCCGAATTTCAGGAGGTCGAAAAGTGCTTTGAAACCGTGTCTGTCCATCTCGCCGCCGTATTTTCGAATGATGCTCTGGTAAAGCTCGGTCCTGCCGCCGAAGAAGCCGCTCATTATGTCGCTGGATTTCTTCTTGTTCCTCAGCCACAGCGTCATCGCGGCCATGAAATGGGCGCTCCACGAAGCAAGCCATCTGACAGGCGATAGCGCGGTCCTGTCCTCTCTTATGCCGACGCAAAGGTCTGCGCCGTCCAAAACACACCTGTACAACGGACCTACGGCCTCCGGAGGGTGCTGGAAGTCGGAGTCCATGTTGATAAAGAACTCCGTTTCGGCCTCGGCGATTCCCTGGAAGATGCTGGCCGACAGACCTCTGTCCCCCGGGTCCCTTTCCATGAACCTGACCATAGGGTCGTTCAGGCCGTCGATGAGCTCCTTCGAGCCGTCCCTGGAGTTGTCGTCCATTATGAGAATGAAGAAATCGGGATAAAGTTCCCTTAGACGCATTGCCATTCTGCGGATGCTCCCCGCTTCCTTATAAGTGGGGAGTATGACTGTGCACGAAGAATCTCCCATTGCCATACCTATTATCAGAAACGACTATATCATATATCCGCACGGTTATTACGCGACGGGTCGCAAGCAATGTACGTTATATCACTTGTGGTTAAAAACGAGTTTGGGGTCATGCAGAGGGTCATGGGCGAATTCACTCGGAACAAGATCAACGTCGAAACAATCGTCGTCGGGAAGTGCGAGCAGCCGGGCAAGTCGAGGATGGTCCTCTCGGTCATAGACAAGAACGATGCGGTTACAGCCATGGGACGCCTCGAAAAGCTTCAGGACGTTTACGATTCCGAGCTCGTCACCGAGGGGGGACAGTCCGCTTACGCGCTTCTGTCCACATCCAAGGGCAACGTCGGCGTGGTCCATTTCGACTCACACCTGGACACCGGCCGCGGCCGCGTCCACCTGCTCGACCACGGCCAGCCGATCTACCGGGTAATGAAGGAAGGCCACATCCGCCCGGAGGACTACATCCAGGTCGGCCTGCGCGCGCACTACACCAAGGACTACTACGACTGGGAACGCCTGATCGGCATGAACTACCACACCATGGCCGAGGTCGAGCGGCGAGGCTGGCCGGCGGTGATGGAGCGGGTGCTGAATGAGGCCAAGAAGCATACCAAGTACCTGTACGTCTCCTTCGACGTGGACGTGCTCGACCCAGCGGTCGAGCCGGGTACCGGCACTCCGGTCCCGGGCGGGCTGACCATGCGCGAGGCGATCCCGATCGTGCGTCGGCTGTGCGCCGAGACCCGGTTGGTCGGCTTCGACATCGTCGAGGTCGCGCCGCAGCTCGACCCGACCTACCGCAGCGCAATGAACGCCAACGCCCTGATGCACGCCTGCCTGTCCGGCGTGGCGATGCGTAAGAAGGGGCTGACCCAGCCCTGGTATGTCAGCCCACTGACCTCTGACCACGGGCAGGACAACTACTTTGGAGACAAGAAGTGATGCGCTCTGATTCTGCGTGCAAGCCGTGCGCGGCAAAGGC
>WOYN01000153.1 GCA_011620825.1 Candidatus Methanomethylophilaceae archaeon
CGACGGTCTACTGATATCCGGGCAGCTTGTGGATGTCGAACTATCAAAGATCGAGGTCGGCATGCGCGTCCGTTCGGTACTGCGCAAACTGGACGAAGACGGAGCATCCGGGGTCATCCACTACGGATTCAAATTCGTTCCCGACCTTTGAACAGGCCGGACAAACCTCTTACTCTTTTTTCAATATTTCATGATGTCCACGGTGGCTATCTGTTCGAGTATAAGGTCCGTGTAAGGGATCGAGCATTTTTTCAGATCCATATTATCTGCGGACACTTCGGTGCATTCTATGAGAGAGTCATCCCTTTCTGCACCGATCTCCGAAAGTTTCAGATTTTCGCATTTTCCGATGATGAGAACAACGAAGGCATCATCGCCCTTCTTCGGGCTCATCTTTTTCAGGGCGCGTCCTATCTGTCTGTCCGCGGAAGCATAAAGTATCGTCTCCGTGAGGATGTTTTTGGAACGTTGTGTTCCCCGGGAGAAAGCCCTCTCGGCGTGAAAGTATGATGAAAGCACATGGTCCGCCCCGCATATGTAATCCGGATCGAACACTACCGCTTCGGTTTCCATCGATATGAAGTGATTTGCAACTTCTTTAGGCTCCTTTTTGCACCTTATGCCTATCACTCTGATGGAGGTCATGTCGACCCTATGTCCCGACCATGGTTTTAATTTTGCTGAGGTCTTCCATCCAAACGGATAAAGTTTATCAAATACAGCGCGGTACGCCTGAGCATAGGAATAATTCCAGGACGCATTCAGATGAAAAACGAATGGATAAAAGTGGCGGCACCCGCCACCACCTCCAACATAGGGCCAGGGTTTGACACTTTCGGACTGGCTCTTAAGGAACCTTATGATGTGATCGAAGGCAGGAAGACCGAATCCGGTCTGTTGATTTCCGAGATATCCGGACCTGGGAGCGAGATCATCCCCAAAGACCCGGAGCGGAACTCGGTCTGCATCGCTGCCGCCGAGGTCCTCAGAAGATCGGGGGAGAAGTTCGGGATCGAGTTCAGGATCAGGAAGGGGATCAGGCCCGGAAGCGGAATGGGATCTTCAGGTGCATCTGCCGCAGGAGGAGCATATCTGGCACATTCAATGTGCGGAGAGAAGCTCAGTGAAAATGAACTTGTCTTATGTGCCGCTCACGCCGAAGACGTGACATCCGGAGGCTTCCATGCCGACAACGTTGCGCCTTGCATCGCAGGCGGATTCACCGTTATCAGGTCCTACGAGCCGTTTGAAATGATATCCATCAAACCGCCCGAGAACCTCGGGCTGGTCGTAGCGCTCCCCGACATGTACGTGGAGACGAAAGAGGCCAGGAAGGTAATCCCCAAAGAGGTGCCTCTTAAACACCTCATATACCATGCAGGGAACGCCGCATGTCTTGTCCACGGCATGGACATCGGAGATCTCAAACTCATCGGCAGGTCCGTACAGGACCTCGTCTCGGAGCCGTACCGTGCTCATTTCGTCCCACATCTGAAAGAGGCCGAGTCCGCTGCGATGTCACATGGGGCGTTGGCGTCGTTCCTCGGAGGTTCCGGACCGTGCGTTATGTCGTTCTACGACAAGAACACCCATAAAGGGGAGATAATCGCCGAAAGCGTGAAAGCCGTCTTTACAGATGCAGGCATCGGATGCGACACGTGGGTCACCGATTGCGGAGAAGGTTGCAGGAGGATCTGAAATGGCAAATCATAAAGTAATGTGCTGGGACTGCGGAGCGACGGTCGAAGACCCGTTCGTCAGCATATGCCCCAGATGCGGCGGTCTGCTCACCGTCAAGATGGACCTGGAGAAGGTCAAAGAGAAGAAGCCCGAGGACCTGAGGAAGGAGCCCTTGGGAGTTTGGAGATACTCAGACTTCATGCCGGTGGATTCCAGTCGCAAGATCTCGATCCAGGAAGGAGGCACGCCCCTCTACAAGACGTATGCGCTTGCCGAGAAAGCAGACGTTAAAGAAATGTTCGTAAAGTTCGAAGGGCTGAATCCCACGGGCTCTTTCAAGGACCGCGGGATGACCGTCGGCGTCACCCGCGCAAAAGAGCTTGATGCAAAGGTCGTCGGCTGCGCTTCTACCGGAAACACGTCGGCGTCCCTTGCGGCCTACGCCGCAAAGGCCGGGATAAAGTGCGCCGTATTCCTTCCTTCCGGGAAGGTCGCCGCCGGGAAACTCGCACAGGCCCTGTTCTACGGTGCCAAGGTACTTTCCATCGATGGGAACTTCGATGATGCGCTGGCACTTGCAAGGAAAATGGCGGACGAGAAGAAGATGTACCTTCTGAACTCCATCAACCCATACCGTCCCGAGGGACAGAAGTCGGTGCTGTTCGAGATCATGGACCAGCTAAACTATGAGGTTCCCGACAGGATAGTCCTCCCCGTAGGCAACGCGGCCAACATTTGGGCCGTGTACAAGGCGCTGACCGAGCTCGAAGAGGTCGGGTGGATCGACAGGATGCCTATGCTCACGGGCATACAGGCCGAAGGTTCGAGCCCCGTCGCGAAGGCCTTCGGAAAGCACGAGGGGGACTTCGTACCGGTCGAGAATCCCGAGACGCTTGCAACTGCGATCCGCATCGGCAATCCCGTGAGCGGCAGGAAGGCGCTCGCCGCGATATACAGCACGGGAGGCTACTCCGCGACGGTCACCGACGAGGAGATCATATCGGCTCAGAAGCTCACCGCAAGGAAAGAGGGCGTGTTCGTCGAACCCGCCTCTGCGGCATCCGTCGCAGGCATTCTGAAGCTGAGGGAGCAGGGAATAATCGACCGTGACGAAAGAGTGGTCGCCATCTGCACCGGAAACGGCCTGAAGGACCCTGAAACAGCGGTAAAGTACAGCGAACCGCCGACAAGGTGCTCCAACTCCGTCGCGGAAGTGGAAAGGATCCTGTCCCAGTGATCAGAAGTCGAATATATTCGACTGTTTCGAAACCCTTTCCCCATTATATTCGGCGGCCATGGCGTCCATATCTTCCATCTCGGGGTCCCATTCCGGCATGGGGGCGTCCTTGCCGACCGATCCTCCGGCCTGGTTCTTGAGGCTCTTCGCAAGCGACGGGCCGATGCGCGGGAGCGAGGCAAGATCACCTTCATCGGCCGCCATGATGTCCGACCTGTTGCGGTATCCCGCGTTATATAGGGTCCTCGCCCTGGTCCTGCCGACGCCCCGGAACGATACCAGGTCGATCAGCTCGTCCTTAACGCCGTACTTTATACGTGTGAGCAGAGGCCTTATGGTCCCGACGGAATCCGGTCTTATGATGTATGCTATCTCGCTCATGGAATACATGATCCAGTCCATCATGTCCACTCTCGAGCGGACGTCCCCGGGGCCAATGCCCAGGGACTCGGTCAGGACATCCTCGGGAACTTCGGAGATCCAGTCCTCGGTCATCGCGGAGACCTTCAGGGCGCCCATGAACACTTCGTAATTGAAATCGGGGTCTTCGAAAGGATCGAAAAGGCATTTTCCTTCATATTCTTCGGCAAGAGCGCCAAGCCTGTCCTCGTCGCTTTTCTTAGGATATAGTCCCATAACGTCGGGAGTTAACGCGGCCGCGAGGAGTACCGAGAACACATCGGTGTCTTCTTTCATGTTCTTGACGGCATCCCTGAGGATGACCGCCGACTTGGGGTCGATGTACAGGTCGGAAATTCTTTTTCCGAAGGGCAGTATCCTCACGGACCCGCCGTTCTTTTCCACCATTCCTTCCCTTGCGAGAAAATCGGTAACCTTCTCGACGACGCTCTCCACTCCGAAAAGAGATGAAGTGCTCCCGTAAAAGGTAGAGCGGAGGAATTCGACGATATCGTCATCGGAGGAAGCGTCGCCGGTGGCTATGAGGCCCAACATATGGCTCCTCAATGTAACTTCGTTGCCCAGCTTCGATGTCAGACGCTCTGTGTCGTGCATTATGTAGTCGTACATCAGGCGATCGCTGTCGCGCTGGTTCTTTGCGATCAGCACGGCCTCGCCATAGGGATCATACCCCGGCCTTCCCGCGCGACCGCACATCTGTTTGACCTCCATCACGGAGATGGGAACCATTCCCGCGTTCGACTCGAACCTTCCTGTATCTCTGACAATGACTCTTCTGGCCGGAAGATTGATGCCCGCAGCCAAGGTAGGCGTGGCGACAATGCATTTGATCAACCCGTTGCGGAAGTTATCCTCCACGTACTTCCTCTGCCTGTAGGTCAGGCCCGCATTATGGAATGCGGTTCCCGAGGAAACGCATTGTGCCAGCTTCTTTCCCAGAGATGTGGTCTCTGAACCTCCCTCGAGCAGGTCGGAGTCCTGTTTCGACAGAGTTCTGCCCGCATACTTTGCCATTTTAGCAGAATATTTGGTTGCCAGGGATTCGGTGGACCTGCGTGCGTTCACGAACACGAGGCACTGCCCCCCCTCCTCTATCGTCTGTTTGATCAGTGCCCAGATCTCGTCTTTTTCAGCGGGCACCTCTTTCTTTTTCATGTCGTCGAACGTTATCTCCCCGTCGAAGAACACACCTTCTCTCAACGGGACAGGGCGCCAATCGCTCCTGACAAGCTTGGCATCAAGCCATATAGCCAGATCTTCGGCGTTTGATATTGTTGCCGACAGCGCTATTATCTGGAGGTTTGGATTCCTCCTCATCAGCTTGGTAAGGGCAACCTCCAATGTGGGGCCTCTTCCGGGGTCATGTATCATATGCACCTCGTCAGCTATCACCAGGCCCACGGAATCTATCCATCTGCTCCCGTGGCGGATCATCGAGTCCGCTTTCTCCGAGGTTGCGACCACTATATCCGCGTCCCTGACGCCACCGTCGTCGGAGTCAAGGTCGCCCGTGCTCATCGCAACTGTAAAACCAAGGTGGGAAAAGGAATCCAGGTCTTCCTTTTTTTCCGAGGCCAACGCTTTTAGCGGAACAATGTAAAGGACCTTTTTATGCTCTTCAAGGACCTTTTTGATCGCCGGTATGTATCCGATAAGCGATTTGCCGGAAGCTGTAGGCACGGAGACGACGATGCTGTGCCCCTCCAGTGCTATCGGCAGCGCCGACGCCTGCGGAGGATGAAGTTCAATGAAGCCCTGTTCCCGCAGGGCATCGGCGACGTTGTCAGGAACGTCTAGTTCATCGAATTTCATGTGCGGGCATACGGGACGCGATAATTAACCCTTATCTAAGCGTTCCTGCACAACCATTAATAATATCCTAATAATACAACAGCGAAATGGAT
>WOYN01000078.1 GCA_011620825.1 Candidatus Methanomethylophilaceae archaeon
GGCGATACTGTTCTGCGGGAGGGGAGGTTCGGCGATCGCGGGCGACATCATATCCGACTGCGTGGCGGACTCCGCGAAGTGCCCCATCAAGATCCAGCGCTTCCCGGACATCCCGAAATGGGTGGACAAGGACGTTCTGGTCATAATTTCAAGTTATCCGGGCAACACCAAGGAAACGCTCTCGATGTACGAGCAGGCATCGGCCAAGAATGCACAGATAATAGTGCTGTCGTCAGGCGGCGAGATATTGGAACGAGCCAAGGAGAATAAAGATTTCATAATCAAGGTGACCCCCGGACTGCAGCCCAGATGCGCCCTGGGTTACACACTGGGGATCATGATCAACATCATGGACGCGCTGGGAGACCCCACCAGCAGGATCGCCATCCAAAAGAGCCTCCCCAAGCTTAAGGCGCTCAGGGACGAGCTTTCCAGCGATATCAGCATAGCGTGGGAGGTGGCCCGCAGGATCGATGGCAAGGTGCCGATAATCTATTCCACCACGGATATAGCATCTTCGGCCCTCAGGTGGAAGAGCCAGATGAACGAAAACTCGAAGATGATGGCCTTCTCCGGTTCGATACCGGAGTTCAGTCACAACGAGATATCGGGCTGGTCCGAAGGAGGCGTCAGGGACAAGTGCATGCCTATATTCCTTTACGAGGAAAGGATGAACAAGTACAAGCGGAACGCCATAAACGCCTCCATAGGGGCGCTCAGATCCTACGGCGTCGAGCCCATGGTGCTGAAGATACGCGGCAGGAACATAACGGAGAAGATCATCAGATCGGTTATGATCGGAGACTACGTATCCTTATATCTGGCATATATTTCGGGGGTGGACCCCAGCAGCGTCGCGTCCATCGACGAGTTCAAATCCCGTCTCACAAAGCTCCTGACAGGCCGCAAGAAAAGGATGTCCGTCCGATGAGACGGCGTCCGTCTGTGTCCCAGGCAATACTTGAAGCCCTTCCGCAAGGTCTTTCCCTATCAAAAAGTATATAAGTCATGCCCGGCTAAGGCGGTTCTACAGGTGTTCAAATGGTAGACTTCAAAACTATCGTGAATGACGTTAAGACGGGCAAATCGTACAATGTTGCCGTGTCGGGCCACCACGCGAACTCTCTGATTGGCAAAAACATCGGAGAGGTCGTAGACGGAATTTTCGTAGGGCTCCCCGGTTACAAGCTGAAGATCACAGGCGGAAGCGACAGAAACGGCACTCCCATGAGGAAGGACCTTCCCGGCGCGAGAAAGAGGAGGCTTCTGCTTTCGGACGGTCTCGGATTCCACGAGAAATATCCGGGAGAGAGGAAGAGGACCGCCGTCCGCGGTTCCACAATCTCGGCCGAGATCATACAGATCAACATGGCCATCGCAGAGTACGGACCCAAATCGGTTGAGGAGACCTTCGCCTCCGGCGCAGCTCCCGCGGAGAAATGATGAAGGTCCCCAGGCAACCCGAGGCAAACATCGGGATGATCGGTCATGTCGACCACGGTAAGACAACGCTGACGAAAGCGCTTTCCGGGGATTGGACCGACCGGCACTCCGAAGAGGTGAAGAGAGGGATCTCCATCCGCCTCGGATATGCTGACGTAGCATTCTACAAATGCCCGCAGTGCCAGGGCGCCGCAGCCTACGGCACTGAAAAGATGTGCAAGAACTGCGGTTCAGAGGCCGAATTCCTTCAGGCGGTGTCGTTCGTCGATGCCCCCGGCCACGAAACTCTTATGGCGACCATGCTTTCCGGAGCCGCCCTCATGGACGGCGCCCTGCTTCTGGTCGCGGCGAACGAGCACTGCCCGCAGCCCCAGACGAAAGAGCATCTTATGGCCCTTTCCATCATAGGTATCGAGCACATAGTGATCGTCCAGAACAAGATAGACATTGTCACCAAGGAGCAGGCCTTGGAGAACTACAGGGAGATCAAGGCCTTTGTCAAAGGGACGGTGGCCGAGAATGCGCCTATCATACCGATATCGGCGAACCACGGTGTGAACATCGATATGCTGATCGAAGCTATCGAGAAGCACATAATCCACAAGATCAGCAGGGACACCGAGTCCCCTCCGCTTATGCACGTGGCGCGTTCCTTCGACATCAACTCGCCTGGTACGTTGCCTAAGGACCTGAGGGGAGGGGTCGTGGGAGGAACCCTTATTCAGGGGAGGCTGAAGGTCGGAGACGACATCGAGATCTCACCGGGCAGGAGGGTCGAGGTCGCAGGCAAGATGACCTACGAAAAGATCACCGCGAAAATCACGTCTCTTGAGGCAGGGGGCCATATGGTGAAGTCGGTGGAGCCCGGAGGGCTTATAGCGATCGGGACAGAGCTCGACCCGTCCATAACAAAGTCGGACGGCCTTACGGGTACGATGCTGGGGTACCCCGGCAAACTGCCGGCCGTCGTGAGCGATTTCACGATGCAGACCGTGCTGATGGAACGTGTCGTGGGCTCTTCGTCCGAACTTAGCGTCGAAGAGATCAAGAGCAACGAGCCGCTCATGCTCAGCGTAGGTACCGCAACCACCGTAGGCGTGGTAAAGAGCGCCAGAAGCGGTTCGGCCGACGTGGTCCTGAAAATACCCGTGTGCGTAATGCCCGGGCAGAGGGTCGCAATATCCAGAAGGATCGCCAACAAGTGGAGGCTCATCGGGTACGGCCTCGTAGAACAGTGAGCCCATGGTCACCAACGTTATTCTCGACACGAATGCGCTCCTTATGCCGTTCGAGGTCAGGCTGAACCTCGACCTCGCCGTCCGCGAGGTCCTCGGAGATGTTCATTTTATCGTCCCGGGGCCGATCATCGGCGAACTTAAACGACTCGAGCACAAGTTCGCCCCCGCGGCGCTCGAGCTTGCAAGGCGTTATGAAATAATTCAGACAAGCTCTTCGGGGGACGCCTCGGTTCTGGAACTGGCAAAGAGCACGGGAGCATATGTTCTGACGAACGATAAAGAACTCAGGAGCAAGCTGAGGAAGGCGGGCATCCCTGTGATGTACCTTCGCTCCGGAACACATCTGGTAGTGGACGTCAGATAAGCGGCGAAGGAGGATCCTCGGGCGGATTTCCGGTCCAAGGCTCTTTTCCTGTCTCCTTCAGCCTCAGGTTGACCAGCTCTTTGCCCTTCTCGCTCACTCCGTAGATCGGTACCTTGTTCCCGGCGGTGACGACGTCGCGGTTCTTCGCCTCCTGACGTATGGTTGCGGAAGCGCATGCGGTGATGACGTCGCAGTTGTCGAAAAGCACTACGGCGTCCCTGTAAGAGGTTCCCGACGTGTGGACCGCCATGATAACGGCGCTGTACCCGTAGGAGTCCCTCGCCTTTACGGCGTCGTCCGCCCCGCATACCGTTACGGCGACAGAACGGAAACCCATCGAATATGCTTTTTCGAGTCCTGCGAGCATATCGATCTCTGCGGTATCGGGATCGAGGACCCTGTCCCTTCCGATCGCATCGATCACGGTTTCGATAGGCGACGTTTCGATTATGGCGGAGATGCGCCCGCACATTCCCTGGACGATCTCCGGGTCGGTGACCACGGCGGTACCGCATCCGTCGGCCGCTATGACCGCGGCGTCGATGGCACCGTGCTTCAGAGCCGTGCCGAGTATCTCCGATATCCCGAAAGAGAGGAAGTCCGGCATCCTGACCTTTCTGTCCTCGGTGAAGAGGCCGAAGTCATTAATGCGGAACTGTATGTTGTCACGTACGGATTCGGTGTCGAACTCATCTATGCCGCGATGCTTGCCGAACAGCGGACACCTCTTCAGCTGAGGCTCTCCCACTTCGACGATCTTGCCGTCCTCTACGACGACCTTGGTCTTCCCGAGGCACTCGGTGACGTGTCTGGACATGTTCATCCCGAGACTTTGGCGCTCTCGATGACGACGTTCTTGACCGGGCGGTCGTTCCTTCCTGTTCTGACCTTGCCTATCGCGTCGACGACATCCATGCCTTTTACGACCTCGCCGAACACGGGGTGTGCGTACGGGGTGGACTTGTTCTCCTTGTCGAGGTATGCGTTGTCGCTCAGGTTGATGAAGAACTGGCTGCCGCCGGTGTGGGGGCGTCCGGTGTTGGCCATTGCGATCGTCCCGCGGACGTTGGAATGACCTTTGCCGAACTCGTCCTCTATGGTGTATCCCGGACCTCCGGTCCCGGTCCCATGAGGGCAGCCGGCCTGGATCATGAAGCCGTCGATGACCCTGTGGAATATTATTCCGTCATAGAAACCTTCATTGACCAGTTTGATGAAATTTCCGGTGGTTATCGGCATGTCGGTGTACAGTCTCAGTGTTATGTCGCCCATGTTCGTGTGCAGTATAACGTCGGTCATGACCGCTGATACATGCCGTGCAATAAAAACTGTTGCTGTGCCGCCGTCCGATGGAAAATGCATCAAACATTTATACGGACCGAAATGTATCGCAATCTATGACCTGCGGGGTGCTTACGGTTATAGGGTGTCCGATACTCGAGGACGAGCTGATATACAGCCTTCGGAGGGATACCGAGGACAAGGACATCTACCTCGTGGAGACCGAATCTTCAAGGAGCCTGAGGGCAAAGCTCGATCGCTATGGCATTCCGTACAGCGATATCGACGGTCAGGCGTTCAACAACGGTCTGGAGGCCTTCGAACCTTCCCGTTTCTCCGTGGTCGTCAAAATGCTGAACCTGGGACTTCATGCCGAGCCGAAAGACCTCCGGGCCAAGATAGAGGAAGAGATCGCAGACGCGTCGGCATCCAGCGGTGTCATAGCCGTCTATTACGGAATGTGCGGGAACTACGGATGGGACATCTCCAACTGGGCGAAGGAGAAAGGATTGTGCCCGGTGGTCGTCTTCAGGGATGAGGTGGGAAGAGTATGCGATGATTGCGTCGGCGTTGCCGTCGGCGGCCTCGACAAGTACCGCGAACTTCTGAAAGCTCACACGGGCCAGATGCTTTTCACGCCCGCGGTGGCAACGAACTGGGAGGACTTCATGGCGGCCAACGAGATGTTCAAAGGCATGCCGGAGAGGGACGTCGGAATGATGAAATGGATATTCGACCTGTGCGGATACGACACGGTGGTGCAGATCGATACGGGGCTGGGCGAGAGGGCGGACATGGAC
>WOYN01000123.1 GCA_011620825.1 Candidatus Methanomethylophilaceae archaeon
GACGAGCTCCTGGTCGATGGAATCGTATGCATCCTCGATCTCTTCGCGTGTTACCTCTAGACGTTTGAGGTCCTGTTTGTCGAATTTCCTGGTGAGCTCGAACAGCGCCCCGTCTCCGCCAGTGCGGACCTCGTCGATGATACCGCTCACCGCATCCGTGACATCACCGACCTTCGACGCGCGGTTCTCCTTCCAGAAATCCTCGCTTACGTGCTTCCACATGGCGCCCGAATCATAGTCCCGTGATTTATATTAAACGATGTTGCCCCCACGCCCTTTCGGCCCTGCGCGTCTTATTTTATCGTATGGCCTGTTCAAAGCTTTCGGCTTATGGCGAACAACGCTTCGTCCGGAACGGCATGTCGGACGTGATTCCATTGACCAATATTGGTTAACAGACCTTCAATACTGCAAAGGTGCATTGACCTGATGAACACAACTGTGTTTTCCAACGTCACATAGAGAAGAATAGAACCGGCCACGCCGAGTTAAGAGCGGACCACGAGTGCGGCGGGGCCTTATTGCGGGGACAGGACATAAATTCAAGGTCTTGGACTTTTGCTTCGTGATTTGATCAAAGCCCTTGTTTGGCGTCGGATTGTTTTCGATGGTGCTGCGTCTCGGCGGACGCGGCAACAATTGCGATCAGACTGACGGCGTCCAAAGCCCTGAGCTCAAATTCGATATGTGAAAAGAGAAATTTTTCATCTTGTGGCGTTTTCCCTTGCCCGCCCCGCATGCTGGCGCTCGAAGTGTTATTCGACGATCTGGCAATTTCAGGCACTGTCATCGTATTCACTTTTCCGCACGCGCGGCGGTCTTTGTCGCACCTCACTTGTGGCCCTACAAGAAAAGATAACGGTCCGATCTTACCGGACATGGATGCCCCTTGCAGATTGGCGTGCCTTCCGGAGGCCTTACCGTTTTTGCAGATGGCAGCTTATATACGGTGACGAAACCCCCGACATGGTGGCTGCACGTCCTGGGCAAATACGAAAAGCATTTTTACCCCAACTGGGATTGGAGACGCGTCGGGCTTAAGTTCCAGCTAAGACTTTGAAGCACAACCGATATAATGGGACCGGATATCCCAGGGACAGGAGCTCAGATGAACATTATCATTATCGGCGCGGGAAACGTCGGATTCACCTCCGCGGAGACCCTATCGACCGTCCACAACGTCATGATAATAGAAAAGGACGCTCTGAGGGCCGACACGGTCAAGAACATGCTGAATGTTTCAGTGCTCCGTGAGGACGGCACCAATCCTAAGATCCTGGAACTGGCAATAGAGAAGCACGACGCTGACATTATAGTTTCGACTCTTCCGTCGGACGGGCTGAACCTGTTCGTTTGCATCATATGCAAAAAATACAAGCCTGCGCTGCGCACAGTAGCCACGATCAAGAACCCCGACTATATGATAAAGACGACAAGCGAGGGAGACGTGGGCGTCGATATGATCATTTCCCCCGAAACCATCAGCTCGAACAAGATCTTTAAACTGGCGACACTGGAGAACGTCGTAGATTACGAAACAATTAAGTCCCTGGGCCTGGCTATCGCAACTTTCAGGGTAAGCGGTTCCCAAAGCATCGTAGGGAACATCGTCTTAAATCTGGACATCCCGGCTGAATGCAACATAGTTTGCATATATCGTGGCGATGACGTGATAATCGACGTTGAAACAGCCGAGATCCGCCCCGAAGACCGCATAAGCGTCATCGGCAGCGAGAGAGGGATGGAAGCCTTCAACGCGATGATAGGCGTCGAAGAAGAGGCCCTGGAATTCGTCATACTGGGCGCGGGCGTCGTGGGAATGAACGTCGCCAAAGCCTTGAGCAAAATGGACAAGAAAGTGTATGTGAAGATAATAGAGGAGGACACAGACCTCTGCAGGGATGCCGCCCGCACCCTTACGGACGCCATTGTTGTCAACTCAGATTCGCTGGACCCTCATATATTGATGACAGAGAACGTGGGGAGGGCCGACGTTCTGATCAGCGTGACCGATGCAGACGAAAAAAATCTGCTTGCGTGCATGGCATCCCTCAAGTTCGGTACCAGGAAGGTCATATCGAGATACCTGACAAGAGAGTACAAGGACATATTCCGCTTTACCGGAATAGAGACCATAATCGGGTATCATCTGATCATCGCCAACGAGATCACCAAAGGCCTCATTTCAGACGAGGACTCGATTCTCAAGATGAAACACGAAGGTGAGTATTTCTTCAGTGTTAAAATAGACGAGAAGTCGCCCCTCTTCAACCATTTCTTCGGAGATCTGGATATCCCCGACGGAGTTCGTTTTACCGCGGTATTGCGCAACGGTAGGATATTATACCCCAAGTACGACACTAATTTCAAGGAAAACGACAAAGTGCTGATATACGCATACATGTCCAAGATGTCGGCTGTGAAAAAGCTGCTGGGAAAGAACATGCCGGGGTTGTGATAATTGTCGCTTATCGAAAGGGAGGTGAAAATAAGCAGAGGTGCCCGGTGGAGGAACACCATACTGCACACCCTCGGACTCATAATGCTCCTTATGGGGATCTCGCTTATCGCCCCGTTCGTCACCGCCATATACTTTGGAGAAAACTACGAGATATTTCTTACGCCCCTGTTCATACTGGTCCTTGCCGGCCTTGTGATGCTCGTAATGTTCAAGGAGGAAGAGGATAGCCTCCAGGCCACTTCCGGCATAATGATCATCGGCGGTGCGTTCTTGATGATTTTACTGGTCGGCGCCACTCCGTTCGTTCTTTACGGGATGCCGCCGATCGACTCGCTTTTCGAATCTATGAGCGGGATTACCACCACCGGACACACGATGGTCAGGGATTTCGAGACCTTCCCTCAGAGCCTTTTCCTGTGGAGGGCAATGACCCAATGGATAGGGGGGGTATCGGTAATCCTGATATTCCTTTATATGCTGCCTATCATGGGGATCGGCGGAAAGGGATTCTTCATCAGCGAGATGTCCGGCTCGGGTACAAAGAACTTTTCCGTGAGGCTTAAGGACTCTACGAAGAGCTTCCTTTTGATCTATGTACTTCTGACCGTTGTCCAGGCTATACTTCTTAACTTGTTCGGCGTAAACGTGATGGATTCCATATGCATGACACTATCTACCGTATCCACAGGGGGATTCATGAACAGTGCCAGCAGCATAGCTGATTACAGCAATATAGTCAAAATGATAGATATAGCGTTCATGCTTCTGGGCGGTACAAACTTCTACGTACACTTCAAGGGACTGTACAGGGGGCGTGTGAAACCGTATTTCAAGAACACGGAGTTCAGATGGACGATTTATTGGTATGCGGGAGTGAGCATCCTCATAACCATGCTTCTCACACAGGCCAGCAGAAACATCGAACTCGATCATTTGGCTGAAACTATGATGGATTCGCTGTTCACCGTTGTTTCGATGGGCACTTGCACCGGATTTGCCGTAGTGGACTTCACCGATCCCGCCATATGGCCGGTGCCGCTCTGCTCTATACTTTTGCTGATCACGGCTTTCGTGGGGGGTATGAGCGGTTCGACTGCAGGCGGTGTCAAGATGTACCGTTTTGTCATAATCGGCAAATACATCAAGAATAGCATCTACAAGACACTGCACCCCATGGCCGTCTATGACGTAAAATTGGACGGCATCAGCGTGGAGGAGTCTTCGGTGATAAATGCCTTCATAACGCTGGCACTTTTCGCTTTGACGGTAGTGATCGCATCCGTGATTTTCATGCTGATGGGCATCCTGCCCGTTGATTCGATCGGTCTGGCCATAACCTCCGTGTGCAACACCGGAGCGTCGGTAGGAGCATACGGACCTTTTGACACCCTTTATTCGCTGGACCCGATAGTCAAGACGGTCATGATCCTGATCATGTTCCTCGGACGTCTCGAGATAGCCACAGCGTTGCTTTTCTTCATGCCGGGCTTCTGGAAGGAAGTCATCAGGAACAGAGGCAGAAGGACTCGCAGAGTGAGGGAGTTCAACATGAGAGACCGCATGCGTATGCGCTGATCACTGTTTTCCGTTGCATTCTTTCAATATTCCCACGGCCGCCGGATTCCCTGGTTCCTTCTCGTTCATGGCCCCGGCGACAATGCTTGCCTCGCGGAACTTGCCCCTGTCCATAAGGCTGAGTGCCAGCGTCTCCATTGCACCGATGTGGGAAGGATTCAGACGTAAAGCCTTGGATGCGAATGCGCCTGCAGACTGGCTCTTTCCTTCGACGTGCATGACATAGGCCGCTACGGCATTGGCATCGGAAGAGTTCTTGTCGTTCTTGAGCAACGTACGCACGAACTTGACCGCTTCTTTATCCATCCCTGCAGATATGAGAGCGGTGCATCGTGAACGTTGAACATCATAACTTTCAGGAAAATCATTTAACATGGATTCGGTGAGTTCCAGCGCTTTTCGGAATTCGCCCGAGGATGATAGCCCGTCGGCCATGAGGACCCTGTCCGAGATGAATGGATACGAGATCTTTTCTGCGACGGAGACGGAGTCCTCGTAACGGCCCAGCATGTTCAGCACCAGTGCGTACTCTCTCATAACAGCGTCTTCCTCCCCCAGGTCAGCGAGTATCCCGGCCGCCAGATCCGCCCTTCCGAGACCTCTCATTGCCTGCGCCACCTGGAACAGTGCCTCGGTGCCCTCAGGAAGATTTTCGCTCAATTCTTCAAGAATATTTTCGGATGACACGGTTCTTCCGATTATCATGAGCGTCGATGCGCACTGTATGCGAACGAAGGGGTCGCCGGAAGAAGATGCCAGAGATAGCAGCATCGTCTCCGCGGCATCGACATCGCCGGCAGAGATAGCTTTTTCGACCTCGAAGAATGCTTTTTCGACCTCCATCGCGGCACAGAGTTGTTCAAAGGAAATAAAGATAGCTCTCGGGCTTGACAACGGGTATTTAAAATATCCTTACAGACATGCGGACCCGATGAAAATTAGAACGATAACGGTTTACGGGCTCTTCGACGAGTGCGACTGCAGTGTCAGTCTCAACTCTGGACCTGTGACCTTTATCTATTCGACCAACGGGTTCGGCAAATCGACCGTCATGAGATCGGTCG
>WOYN01000024.1 GCA_011620825.1 Candidatus Methanomethylophilaceae archaeon
ATGATCCAGAAAGGAAAGTGCGGTCTCTGCCAGAAGGCATGCCAGAAGGGCGCCATCCATTATGACGACAAGGACGAGGAGATCGTCATCGACGTCGGATCTATAATCGCCGCCAATGGATTCCAGCTCTGGAACGCTGGAATCGCCACCGAATACGGATACGGCAGGATATCCAACGTCGTCACGTCCATGGAATTCGAGAGGCAAATGTGCGCTTCCGGCTGCAGCAGCGGTCATATCGTTATGCCATCCAGCGGCGAAGAGCCCAAGAGGATAGCGGTCATCCAGTGCTGCGGTTCCAGGTCCCAGAAGGAGGGATGGAAGAAATACTGCTCGTCCGTGTGCTGCATGTACGCGACCAAGGAGGCGATGCTTACAAAGGAGCACATCGCAGATGTTGAAGAAGACATCTACTTCATGGACATAAGGTCCTATGGAAAGGAGTTCGAAGACTATATCCACAGGGCCGAAGACCAGTACAAGATCGGAATGATCAGAGGCGCCCGTGTCTCCAATCTTGAGGAAGACCCCGTTACCAAGCAGGTGCTGGTCAACTTCACTGACTCGGACAACAACGGAAGGACCGAGGTATACGACATGGCCGTACTGTCGGTCGGACTCGTACCTCCGGACGGGGCCAAAGAATTCGCCGACATGCTCGGAATCGAGCTCAACGAATATGGATTCTGTAAGACCAGTGTCTACCGCCCCCTCGAGACCACGAAGAAGGGAGTATTCGTCACCGGGGCCTTTGCGGCTCCCAAGGACATCCCGACATCTGTCGCAGAGGCGAGCGGTGCATCGGCAAAGGCCGGAAAGTACATTGTTGGCAAGGACTTCACGCCCTGCGCCCCCAAGGAATACCCCCAGGAGAAGGACGTCGTCGGGAAGGAGCCCCGCGTCGGTGTTTGGGTCTGCCACTGCGGATCGAACATCGCGGGAACCGTCGATGTCAAGGCGGTCTCGGAATTCGCCGCTAACCTGCCCGGAGTCGTGTACTCCACCAATGTGACATACGCGTGCGCACAGGACTCGCTGAAAGCGATCTCCGATGCAATCACTTCCAAGGACCTCAACAGGGTCGTCGTTGCCTCATGCACGCCCAGGACGCACGAGCCCCTCTTCAGGGAAGCATGCCAGAACGGAGGGCTTAACAAGTATCTCTGCAACATGGCCAACATCCGCGACCAGTGCTCGTGGATCCACATGCAGAGCCCCGAAGCGGCAACCGAGAAATCCAAGGACCTCGTTAAGATGGCGGTCGCAAAGTCCGTCCTCCTGGAGCCCCTCTTCGGGTCCGACGTTCCCGTCAAGCAGGTGGCCGCGGTCATCGGTGGAGGAATCACCGGTATGACCGCGGCCCTGGATCTTGCGGGCCAGGGATTCGAGACCCACCTCGTTGAGAGGGAAAAGGAGCTCGGAGGATTCGCACGCAACTTCCACCACAAGGAAGACGGGGTCGAAGTGGCCCAGTTCCTCGAGGACACGATTGCGAAGGTCAACAGCTGCAGTCTGATCAAGGTACACACCGGAGTATCCGTCAAGGACATCCCGGGATACGTAGGCAATTTCACGGTGAAGCTGTCCGACGGGTCCGAGATCGAGGCGGGAGCGGTGTTGCTCGCAGTCGGTGCGAGCCAGTACAAGCCTACCGAGTTCAACTATGGAAAGGACCCGAAGGTCATGACCACGCTCGAAGCAGAGGCGAAGATCGCAGACGGCACCTTCAAGGGCGAGAAGATCGCCTTCATCAGCTGTGTCGGGTCCAGGTCCAAGGACGTGGCGTACTGTTCCCGTGTATGCTGCTCGGGCGCGCTGCGCAACGCGATCCAGATCAAGATGGCCAACCCGATGGCAGATGTCACGTACTTCCACAAGGACGTCAGGACGTATGGATTCCGCGAGGAACTGTACTATCTGGCATCCCAGCTCGGAATAAGGTTCGTGAGATACCCCGTCGAGAACGACCTCCCGGCATATGATGGGGAGAGCGTCAAGGCATTCGACGCCACCCTCGGAGCGGAGATCGAGATACCCGTTGACACGGTTGTCCTCGCAGCGGGCATTACCCCCGACCGCAAGGAGAAGGAAGAGATCGCCAAGATGGTCAAGGTCCCGATCAGCAAAGACGGCTTCTATTTCGAGGCCCACCAGAAGCTGAGACCGGTCGACTTCGCCACTGAAGGTGTCTTTGTTGCAGGAACCGCGCACTGGCCCAAATTTATGGATGAGTGCATGGCCCAGGCATCCGGAGCCGCCTCCAGGATGATAACCATCATCTCAAAGGACAAGCGCGTGTCCGAAGGCATAGTCGCATCCCCCAACCCGGAGAGATGCGACGGCTGCGGAGTCTGCGTGGGATGCTGTGACTATAACGCCATCAGCATCGTGGACTGCGGAAATGGAAAGTTGAAGAGCAGCGTCAACGCCGCACTGTGCAAAGCATGCGGGAGCTGTGTTGCCTCATGCCCGTCCGGAGCGATGGAACAGGCCGGATTCAAGAGCAAGCAGATATGCGCCGAGATCGACGCATTTCTTAACCCTGCAGGAGGGGAGTGATTACCATGGCAGATTTTGAACCAAAGATCGTAGCTTTCTGCTGCAACTGGTGCTCGTACGCGGGCGCCGACGGAGCAGGCGTAGCCAGGCTCCAGATGCCCACGAACTTCCGCATCATAAGGACGATGTGCTCGGCAAGGATAGACCCGGAGTTTATCCTCAGGGCCCTCTCCAAAGGTGCGGACGGAGTTATCGTCCTGGGATGTCACCCGGCAGACTGCCACTACATCGGTGGCAACTACAGGGCAAGGAGAAGGATATCCCTTCTCAGAATGGTCCTCGAGCAGTACGGGTTCGATCCCAGGAGGCTAAACCTCGAGTGGGTGTCCGCGTCCGAGGCCACGAAATTCCAGGCAACAATGACGAACTTCGTGAACACGATAAAGGAACTAGGCCCCACCCCCTTGGTGAAGGTCGTAGATCGCAATGAAGCAGTAAAGGAGGCTGAGTAAATGGGATGGTGGGCAGACAGAAAGAAAAAGAAGGAAGAGGAGAAGGCAGCTAAGCCGGTCGCTTCCGAGAAGAAAGCCGCCCCTGTGAAGGCAGTCGACAGCGGAGCGTCCGAGTGCGTAGCCGACAAAGAGCCCGTCGGGCTCGCTGCCGCAGACCTCGGGCCCCTGCTTCCCGGAGCCCCGCCGAACGGCAAGGTCAACCTTGCCATATACTGGGCGGCCGGATGCGGCGGATGCGACGTGTCCATCCTCGACACCAACGAGAGGATCCTGACCATAGGCGACATGGCCAACATAGTGATGTGGCCCATTGCCGTCGACGGTAAGGAGAAGGACATCGCCGCCATGGAGGACGGTTCGATCACCGTATCCATGATCAACGGCGCGGTCAGGAACAGCGAGAACGAGCACATGGTGAAGCTGCTCAGAAAGAAGTCGCTGATCGTCGTTTCCTACGGAACGTGCGCATGCTTCGGCGGAACCCCCGCCCTTGCAAACCTCGTGCCCGGCGGAAAGAACGAGATCCTGGACTATGTCTACACCGAGACGCCGAGCTCGGCGGCCTTCCAGAAAAAGTACAGCAACGTCAAGCCGACGATTCCCCAGACGTCCACAACCGTCCCCGAGGGGGAGCTGACGCTTCCGTCGCTTTACGACACGGTCTACTCTCTGGACCAGGTCATCGATGTAGACTACTACATACCGGGATGCCCCCCTATGCAGGAGTCGATCTCGCACCTGCTGAAAGCAGTGGCCGACTTCGCTTACAACGGCGTTGCGCTGCCTCCGAAGGGAACAATGGTCGGAGTAACGTCCAAGACCCTCTGCGAGGAGTGCCCCAGGAAGAAGGAATACAAGAGAATAGTCGAGGTCAAGGAGCCCTATCAGGTTGACACCAACAACGACCAGTGCCTGGTCGACCAGGGCATCTTATGTCTCGGATCGGCTACAATGGGCGGGTGTGGAGCAAAGTGCACCAGGGTCGGACAGCCCTGCCGCGGATGCTACGGACCCTCGCCGGATGTTCAGGAGATCGGATCGAGCGCTTTCACAGCTATCGCTTCCCTGTTCCCGGTCATCGACGAGGACCCCCTCATGGGCGAGGACAAGGTCGACGAGATCATGAGCCAGATCAAGGACCCGCTCGGGTACTTCTATGCGTTCTCGATGTCCAAGTCACTGATCAGGAGATCCGTCAAGGAAGGAGGTCAGTAAATGGCCGGACCTATTATTTGGGATGAGAAATACAAGACAGACAAGAAGAGGGTCGAGATCGACCCCATCACCCGTCTCGAAGGACACGGCAAGATCGAGATATTCCTCGATGATGACGGGAACGTGAAGAATGCATACTGGCAGGTCCCCGAGCTGAGAGGCTTTGAGAGATTCTGCATCGGAAGAAAGGTGACCGAGATGAACCAGATCACCGCGAGACTCTGCGGTGTATGTCCCGGTGCGCACCATATGGCCGCTACCAAGGCAACGGATGGATGCTACAACACCAAGCCCACCGAAGCAGCGTTCACCATCAGGGATGCGTTCTACCACGCCCACATCGTGCACAGCCACATCGCGCACTTCTACGCACTTGCGTCGGCTGACTTCGTTTGCGGACCCGCCGCACCCGCGGCCCAGAGGAACGTGCTCGGCGTCGTTGCGACCGTGGGCCTCGAGCTCGGGGGGGCGGTCCTCGCCACCCGTGCAAAGGCGCAGAAGATCCAGGCTATGATAGGCGGAAAGGCCACCCACCCCGTAATGGGGGTCCCGGGCGGAGTCACCAAGCCGATAAACAGGGAGGAGCAGAAGGAGATGGAAGCGATGGCGAAGGACATGGTGGACTTCTCTCAGACGTCCATGAAGGTCCTGAAGGACGTTGTACTCGGAAACAAAGAGTACGTCGATATCATCGCCAACCCCGACCTCTACTACAATGAGACCTACCAAATGGGAATGGTCAACGAGAAGAACCAGCTCGAATTCCATGACGGGCCTGTCAGGGTCGTCGACCAGAAGGGCAGGGAGTTTGTAAAGTACGAGCCCTATGACTATCTGGACAACGTCTCCGAGGCGTCC
>WOYN01000154.1 GCA_011620825.1 Candidatus Methanomethylophilaceae archaeon
GGGATGCACTCTACAGAACTGACCTGATCCCCGTATAGCTTGATTGGTTACGGTGCTATATAAATATTTGTAAAAATACAATAAATGGTTTTTATTGCCTGCGGACATCCGCAGACATATGGTTTCAGAGGTAGCCAGATCTCTGGAGGGCCATGAGGTCCTCTGTGCTGAGCTTGTCCCCGTTCTTGAACCGCTCGAAGATTTCCTTGGCCTCTTTCTTATTATCGGCTTCGACTTTCTTCTTACGGGCATTGGATTTACGGTTTCTGATGCCGGATGCTTCCCTATCGGTGTCCTGTATGGACCTCACGAGCTCGATGTGCATCCTGTGCTCTTCGTCGCCAAGGCGCTTGTACTCCACCAGCTTGGCCTGGGCCGCATCGGCCTCCTTTCTGAGCCTGTCAGCCTGATCGTACAGTGCGATCATCCTTTCGTGGGCGGACTGTGCGAGATCGGCATTCTTTGACATTTCGGTGTGGAAGCTCTCGGCAGTTGCCTTGGCCTCCCTGAACATGGTCTGTATCTCTCTGTACTCTGCATTATGCTCGGTAGACGATTCCATCTCAGACTCGCGTTCGTCTATCTGTTTGGCCAACTGCGAGATAAGCTTGACCAACTTGTCATCGGCTGCTTTCGTGAGCACGCCGGTCTGCTGTTCAAGTTCCATCCTTCTGAGGTTTCTCTTCATCTCTTCTAGCGACGGTCCGGATTTTTCCTTGTCTTCAGGTTTCTCTGGCCTCAGTTCTGTCAGTTTTCTTTTGAGTTCAGATACTTTAACGTTCCACTCGTCCCTCTGAGCCTTGGCTTCCCTGACCAGCGTGTTGAACTGATCGCGTTCGTCCCTGCACTTTCCCGCGTCGGTGACCAGCTCCCTGACCTGGGAGTTGAGAGCGTCCCTCTTGGACTTCCACTCTTTGGTCATGGCATGGTATTCGTCCCTGAGCTTCCTGTGCTTGTCGGCATCGTTGTTCACAATGCTACGCTTCTCCTCGAGGGTCTCGAGCCTTTTCGCAGACTCCTTCTCATCCTCATCCGTAATCTGCACTTCCGTCTCTTCGGTCACGACATCTTCCAAAACATCGTCTTCGACCTTTTCGACTTCTTCTTGCTGAACTTCTTCAGAATTCTGCTGAACTTCCACATCAACCTCTTTCATAAATCCACACTCGTGTTCGACCGACCATGAGCAAAAGCATGGTCCACTTACGTTTTGCGCTATGAAACAATTCACTTATAAGATTTTCTCTAGATATCACTACAAGTGCCCTCGTTAGGGCGGAACGCATGCCAGAAACAATACTTAATCAGTTATAAATAATGAGATTCACTCACACACATGATTCACATGAAGGAACTATGCCCTCTGGACTACAGATACGGCCGCGAGGATATGAAGTCCATATTCTACGAGGACAGCCGTCTTCAGTACCAGATGGATGTGGAGTCTGCTCTCGCCAGGGCTCACGCATCCCTCGGCACGATCGACAAAGAGGATGCTGACGAGATCGCCAGGATCGCCAACCTCGATTTTGTGAGACCGGAAAGGGTCAAGGAGATCGAGAAGGAGACAAGACACGACGTGATGGCAATGATCAAGGCCATGACGGAACAGTGCTCCGGCAACGCTGGCAAGTACGTTCATTTAGGAGCCACATCCAATGATATCGTTGACACGGCTACGGCACTTCAGATCAAGGCCGCACTCGATATCATCGACGAAGACGTGGATTCACTGATCTATACGTTTGCGAAGCTGGCCAAAAGGGAGAGAGACACCCTCGAGATAGGCAGGACTCACGCTCAGTTTGCCGTTCCAATAACATTCGGATTCAAGATCTCCGGCTATATAGCGGAGATGCTCAGACACAAGGACAGGCTCAAGGAGATAAGGCCCCGTGCATGCGCCGGGAAGATGGCGGGCGCCGTCGGAACCGGTGCGGCCATGGGAAAGAACTTCTTCAAGGTCCAGGAAGCCGTGATGATGGACCTCGGCCTGGAATACGAGCCCGCCGCCACACAGGTCGTCGGACGCGACAGATATACCGAGCTGATTTGTCTGATGGCCAACATCGCCACTTCGCTGGAGCGTTACTGCACAGAGATCAGAAACCTCCAGAGGTCGGAGATCGGCGAAGCATCCGAGGCCTTCGACGAGACGAAACAGGTCGGAAGCTCGACCATGGCACATAAACGCAACCCCATAAACTCCGAGAACGTCTGCGGACTCGCGAGGGTTTTGCGCGGTTTCGTCACCCCGACTTTCGAATGCCAGGTCCTATGGCATGAGAGGGACCTGTCGAACTCCTCCGCCGAGAGGTTCACTATACCGCACGTTTTTGCGCTTATAGACGAGATGCTGAAAAAGACAGACTACATATTCGGCGGTCTGACCGTCCATTCGGACATGATGCTCCGCAACATAGAGTCTTCCAAGGGGCTTGTGATGGCGGAGCCCGTCATGATGAAACTGACCGAGAAGGGGATCGGCAGGCAGGACGCCCACGAGATCATCCGCGAGGCGTCCATGGTCGCCGTAGACCGCGACCGCCAGCTCCGCGACGTGCTCCTGGAGACCGAAGAGCTCAAGGGCGTACTGACCGCTGAAGAGATCAAGGCCGTGATGGACCCGAGCAGCTATACGGGGGGCTCCGGAGAGATCACCGACCGCATGGTCGCCGCCGCGGAGAAGGCCTTGGGGAGAAGGGTGTGACTATGGTAGATCGCAGCTCCAGACTCAAACAGGCCACGGTGTTCGGTCTCATCGTCGGAGCCGTGGTGTTCTCCATATTCTATTATCTCGACCCGTCGCTCAAGTACCTCCTGTTCGTACCTTTCGGAGGTCTGATCGGATGGGGCACCTTGTACGTTGACAAGGGAGAATGATCATAGCCTCTTCCCGGCATGGTCCCCGGGCGTGATGTAGAAAACGTCTTCCACCGTCAGCTTGAGCAGCGTCTTGGCGGGATATGTCTCCTTTCTCTCATGTGCCAGTGCAACGGCCTGTTCGTAATCTCTGCCGGAGTCCTCTATCTTCACAGAGCACTTGACCTGATAGCTTTCTTTGACGCCGT
This sequence comes from Candidatus Methanomethylophilaceae archaeon, assembly GCA_011620825.1. Taxonomy (GTDB): domain Archaea; phylum Thermoplasmatota; class Thermoplasmata; order Methanomassiliicoccales; family Methanomethylophilaceae; genus VadinCA11. Next base: position 3,072 of record WOYN01000154.1, read on the forward strand.
CATGCCAGATGTAGAAAGAAGCCATAGGATTCTCGCGAACGTTCTTCAGGGTCTTGTCCATGTAGTTGTCGATGACCCATATGTTCCCGTCAGGCCCTTCAGAAAGAAAACCGACGGGCACCACATTCGGGACGCCGTCTTTGGATGAAGTCGCCAGGGCGTAGATCTTCTGCCCTTCCATCGCACTCTGAACTTCCGAGCTCAGTCCTCTTATCGTCATGAACGCGTATCGCCCGTCTGACGTAAATATTTCGTCAGTTCACGGCCGATATGCGGGGATGCCGTCGTCAGCCTTGGTTACGACGCCTCTGGTGGCTTGGGTCCCCAGTATTACTTCGACGTCGAAACGGTCGTCGCTCCTGTCAAGGGATATAGCCTCCTCCGGAGAGAGATGCGAATAGTACGTACCGGGGATGTGGTTGCAGGCGGCTTCGCATGCATCCTCCATCTGTTCCAGCGTGGGCCTCGGATAAGGCTGTCCAGGGACGGGTATGTACCCCATGATGTGGAATTTAGTCACTCCGATGGAGAACAGGTACTCGGCGGCCGCCTCTATCTGGTCGACGTCGACGCAGCCGGGGATATATATCATGTTCGTGGCCACGTCCATCCCGCGTTCGACGGCGGACCTGACCTCGCCGTATATCTTCGCCTTGGGTATGCCGGTGAGGAGCAGATGGCAGTCTTCGTACCAGGCTTTCAAGCCGACGTTCGCGGCGTCGATGTTCTCCATGGAGAGGTTGGACCCGTTGGTGTGGCCGAGGGATGTGGCGGCGCCCAGAACGTCCTTGCAGAAAGCAAGGAGCCTCGGAAGGTCCTTGGAAACGGTGGGCTCGCCTCCCATGAAGTTCACGCGGGAGGGGGAGACGGAAAGCAGCGCATCCTCGATCTCCTGCGGTTTGAGGAACCTCTCGGGCCTGGGATACGCTAAGCCGGGGGTCCCGTTGGGACCGCTGCGGAGCTTGTAGCTGCATATAGGGCAACGGAATGTGCACCCATAATTATGTACCGTCGCAAAATCATGCTTTTCGTTATAGGTCACATTATAGAACGCCATGCAAATCCTATGTTTAAATGCGGCCACCTGTATATAATATTATTACCGATTTCAGAATAGTGTTACCCGAATAATACATTCTTGCTATCCGTATGCATCAAAAACCAAAACAAACCTTGCTGGTTGCAAATGGTTTATATCTTACCTCTGGATGACAGTCACTGATGGGCAAGTAGATCAGCCCGGCAGATCGCTTCGTTCGCAACGAAGAAGCCGCGAGTTCGAATCTCGCCTTGTCCACCATCTTTCTATGACCGGACCGCCGATTAGCGGGCAGAGACGTCGATCGTCCTCTCTGAATTGCGAGGGTCCTTAATGCTTTTCCCTGCTCCATCATCGTCTTTCCCCCGTTCACGCGGATAACATATGGAAGATACAACACAAATGAAATGAGAACGGAATTATCCGATATGCTGGCAAGGATTCGGAGCCGCGCGATTATTCGTGAAAAAAATGAAACGGTCTACTGCAGCAGAAAGATCGACTACGACAATTACAAATTGTATCGTTACGGAATACGTGAGGATCTGTCAGAGATACCTTCTGTGGAAATAGTCGATGCCACATCATCGCTTATCAGAAAAAGGGCTATGACGATCAGGCAGTTAGCCGGTGAAATTGATTATGGAAATCGAATCTGCGGTCGGAAAAAGGCCCTGATTATAGCAGACGGATATGTTATGGAAAAAAGATAATGCCCTGTCTCCGAGTGCAAAAATCCCGACCTCATTTATTCACTTGAACCTGAGCTCGACGGAACGTGATGCGAAACGACTGTCGTTGCTGAATGCTGGACATAAAGTAAAAGTGTTCTGAGAGTATGGCTTCTTCTGTGACAAGCAAACAATTTGGCTCAGGCTAAAAAGAGAGGATCAAAAAGCCATTCCTGATCGACAAATACGTGTTTCGAGACACATCCGTCGGATTAAAGGTAGCTGTCGCTCAGC
>WOYN01000044.1 GCA_011620825.1 Candidatus Methanomethylophilaceae archaeon
TCGTAGCGCCGTATCCGTTCATTTTCATGCCTTCCGTTCTGCATCATTTCATCGAGTGGGCAGGCGCCCCGCTCGGATCGATGATAGCCGTGGTAGACGAGGCACACAATCTTCCCGATTATCTTCGAGAGGTGATGACCGCAGAATACAGCCTCAATGCGCTGGCGCTTGCCGAGAAGGAGGCGAGGGAAATGGGAAACCCCGAGGTGGCGGAAGGCCTTACGGTAACCGATTTCACAGGAGTGGTCCACGATATAATCGTCGCGGCCTCTGCGGAATATCTCGTGGAGGAAGACGGTCTGGTCCCCCCGTATTTCCTTCAGGACGAGCTGATGGAGCGCTTGGGCGTCAGCTCTAGGACGATATCGGCTATACAGAGGGCGTTGCTGGACATCGGCGAAGCCGTTTCCGAGTCCAAGAAAAAGAGGAAGAAACTTCCTCGCAGCTATGTCGGTTCCCTCGGGAGGTTCCTGCAGCACTGGTACTCCATCGAAGAGGGGTTCTACGTCAGGCTGGTTATAGGCGGTGAGAACACCAAGCTGAAGGTCTACTGCATGGACCCCAGAGAGGCGTCGGGGCCTCTTACGGAGTTCCATGCGTCCATACACATGTCCGGGACACTGGCGCCTCTCGACGAGTACGTAACGGAACTGGGGCTGGAGGACGCAGAGGTACGTGTGTTCAGGTCGCCGTTCGATCCGGGGAACCTGATGGTCGAGTACGTCACCGACGTTTCTACGAAGTACGACGAGATGAGCGACCCCGAAAATGTGGAAAGAATCGAGCGGCGAACGGTCGATATCGTAAGATGCACGGACCGAAACACAGCCGTATTTTTCCCATCTTACAGGCTGATGGACACATTCATAAGGGACCGTGTTCAGGATCGCATAGGGAAGGATATATTCTATGAGACCAGGGGAATGAGCCAGATGGACCTGATGGAGGCGGTAGAGGGATTCAGGAACACCCCGCACGGCGTGTTGTTCGCCGTCACAGGGGGACGCATAAGCGAGGGGCTCGACTTTCCGGACAAGGACCTGGAGGTCGCGGTGATAATCGGAATCCCGTATCCTCGGCCGACGGCCAAGCACAAGGCGTTCACAAGATACTGCGAGATAGTTTTCGGGGATGGTTTCGAGCACGCGTCCAAGGTGCCGGCCACGCGCAGGATCAGACAGGCGATCGGGAGGCTGATAAGGTCCGAGAACGACGCGGGAGCAGCGATAATATTGGACCGCAGGGCGTCTGTGCTGGACGGGATAGACGCATCCCCTACCGACGATCCGTGTTCGGACATAGTGGAATTCTTTGCGGAAAGGAATAAAATTAATACAATGTCAACTTTGTGAACCGCATGCCTATCGAGGTGGACGAAGACGTCAAGGAAAAAATCCTGGCAGAGGGCAGAGACTATAGGGTGTGCACAGCATGCACGGGTCCCGCACTTGTCCCGATAACGGTCAAGCCCCCGAAGCCGAACGATATCAAGATCCAGATTGGAAAAAATATCCTGTATGTCTCTGCAGTTCAGGCCAAATACATCAACCGCGTGACCATGGATATGGTCTACGACAGGGAAGATGTGGAATACTGCCCGGCGTTCTATTGATCACGAGATGCGTACGGCGGAGTCGGCCGATGCGGAAACCATCGCGTCGATGTTCGAAGAGGTGTCGAAGGCCCTCACTTTAAGAAGTTCGGCTTCAGTCACAGGTCCTTTCGGAACAATCGTGCATCCGACCGCCGGACGTATGGATATCTCATAGGTACCGATATTTTTGGCGATCTCTTCAATCTCCAGCTTGTCGTAACCGATAAGCGGCCTCAGGACGGGGAATTCCAGTCCTGCATTCTCTGCGCGTATGTTGCGAAGCGTCTGTGATGCTACCTGGCCCAGGGAATCGCCCATCACTATCCCCGCACAACCCAGTCTTTTTGCAAGCTCCTTGGCGGTGCGTTGCATGGTGCGCTTGCACATGACGCACTGATACCTAGTGTCGCAGGTCTCGCTTATGCGGGTCTGGCTCGGACCGTGCTTTGCAGTGTACAATGGGACCTTCTGACCCGTTATCTTTCTCAGCTGTTCGGCCAGCACTTTGACGTTCTCCATGGATCTGCTGTCCCCATACGGAGTGTTGTCCATATGCAGGAGGACGATTTCCGCTCCAGCTTCGGCCATCACGTAGGCCGCGACGGGAGAATCGATTCCGCCGGAAATCAGTGAGATGAGCTTCAGGTGACATATCCCCCTTGCATGGGGGCCCCTTCGCAACCCTCTTCGTCGACCAGCATCCCGTATAATCCGCCGATTATCTCTTTGAGGTCCTTTACCTCGGCTCTGAGCGCAATGACCTCGGCCTTAAGCGATTCTATATCCTGTTCGTTGCTCATAGTTTGACGTTCCCATAGTCGTCCGCAAGCTTTCTGGGCATGGAGTACTTGCATTCAGGGCAGTACAGCCCCATCCCTTTACGGGTCATTTCGGTCTTGCATGTTCCGCACAATGCGCGGATAACACCGAGATGCTGGTCCTTGGTCGTAAGTTGCAGGGAAGGTTCGGTATCAAGCACCATGGCCCTGATGAAATCTCCTTTCCTCAGCTCCTTCCCGACATCGTCGGTGTAGCCGGGCGAGATTTTGGATACGTGGAGCGTAGCGTAGGTCTCCCCGCCCACCTGTCTCTCGGTGCCGTCTTTGGCGACCACGTCCGCCGTGGCCATCGTATTCCTTATGTCGGCGACGATCGCGTACACTATATCGCCATATTTCAGAATGTTAGGGGGGTTGGGCGTGATCACCTTGGCGACGCATTCCTCGTCGTCCAGTACCAGATATCCTATCTGGGATGCGTAAATTTTGCCGTTGTCTGCGAAGGTTCCGTCCGACGCAAGATATTCTTCTTCCACTGCTACCTCGTCTCCGGGGAAAACTTCAATTTTATTCTTCATATCAAATCACCTTATGTTAACAACAGCTATCTCAATGCTGCGCTTCGTCTCTCTATGGAACTCGAATGTATGAGGAATATCGTACTTATATATTTTACAAAGGGACGCCTTCCTCCCCCTCTTCTCGCAGTATTTGATGACGAAATCTGTCGTTTCCGCTTTATGCATGGAATAGACGCATTCCGAGAGATCCATAGCCCTGTCCAAGAACGGGCGGTCAGCGTTACGGTTCTGACATCCGAAAGGAGGGTTCATAAAGACAGTGTCGGCCCCCTCATTCACGTTTTTTACGTCGGAAACAAAGAACACGGAGTCAACGCCCGCGGAAAGCGCGTTCTTCCTGGCGGTCAGGACGGCCTTTTCCGAGATATCGTAACCCAACGAGGTTTCCGCTCCCATGAGCGCCGCGGCTATGGCGAAAACGCCGTTGCCGCAACCGAGGTCCAGGACCTTCATGCCGGCTACATCTCCATTCCGGTAAGCCTCGAAGACGATGTCCGCGACCACTGTGGCAGGCGTAGGGTACTGCTCGAGAGAGGCATCCGGTCCGGAAATAGGCTCCAGCATCTCCAGGGCGATCTCCAGGTCCTTTTTCTTCATCGCCGTTGTGATACATTCTGCGTTAATATCCTTCGCCCAAGAGGATTTTACGATATTCGCGACCGCATTACGATATATGACAATACGGCGTCTAGCTATTCTAACTGTAACTAGATATTTGTCTAATAATATCAAAAATAATCGACACATAACGGTTACATTTATATCTGAAAAGTGCATATTCGAGTATAGACAGCCTCATGCTGCCAAGGAGATCAAAAATGTATACCATCGAAAACTCGAAGTCGACGACCGATACGACGACCCGTGTCAAGGACGTCTGCCCTGTCAGCGGCATGTGCCCGGTGTGCACGGAGGACTGCAACGTCTTATGCGAGGTAGCCAAGGGCGCCCTCAGGGGAAGGGAGGTCCTGTACCCCAGCCCGGAGCATTTCGGGAAGAGCACCGCCGCATCGAACAAGGACTATTTCCTGGACTGGTCGCACTTCCAGATAATGGCCGAGCTCCTCGGGGCCAAGGGAATAGAGCCCAGCTCGGACGTGGCGTTCTTCGAGAATGCAAAGATCAACACCGTCATAGGTTCCAGGGGAAAGAACCCCATCAAGATGTCCCTGCCGTTCCACATCGCAGGACTGGGGTCCACCGCGGTGGCGAAGTCCAACTGGCGCGAACTGGCGTCCGGTGCGGCGATTTCGGGCGTATGCGAGGTCATAGGAGAGAACGTCTGCGGAATGGACAGCAATGCGGTGTACTCCAACGGAAAGGTGCAGTCCTCCGAGGACCTGGCATTCCGCGTGAAGTCCTACATGGACTTCTGGGACGGAGAGAACGGCCGCATAGTGCTCCAGACGAACGTCGAGGACCAGCGCGGAGGAGTGGACGAGTATGGACTGTCCAAGCTCGGCGTCGAGGTCATCGAGAGGAAGTGGGGACAGGGGGCAAAGGCAATCGGCGGAGAGGTCAGGCTGACCACTCTTGAGAGAGCGCTCGAGCTAAAGGCCCGCGGATACATAGTAATGCCCGACCCGGAGGACCCCTCTGTCCAAGAGGCGTTCAAGGCAGGCATATTCAAGTCGTTCGAGAGGCACAGCCGCGTAGGGTTCCCCGAGCGCAGATCGTTCCTCGACGACATAGACAACCTCAGATCCATGGGCGCCAAGAACGTGTTCCTGAAGACCGGGGCCTACAAGCCGGAGGTGGTGGCGTTCACGATGAAGGTGGCTTCCGAGGCCAAGCTGGACCTCGTCACCTTCGACGGTGCCGGAGGCGGAACGGGGATGTCGCCGGTCATGCACATGAACGAGCTCAGCACTCCGACGATCTGGCTCTATGCGCAGGTCATGCAGTGTGCATGGTACTTGAGAAAGAAGGGAAAATATGTTCCCGACATTTCTTTCGCGGGAGGTTTTGTCAACGAATCGCAGATGTACAAGGCCTTTGCGCTATCGGACATGGGCGATGGACCGATATGCAAGTCCATAGCGATGGCGAGGGCGCCAATCACCGCGGCCATGAAGGGTAAGCACTTCGCGGAGCTCGCCGCGGAAGG
>WOYN01000004.1 GCA_011620825.1 Candidatus Methanomethylophilaceae archaeon
GTGTATGCTGTCGACTCTGACGTTCTCGCTTTCCTCTATGATCGTCATTCCGTATTCTGTCGCCATGCTGACGGTGACCTTTATTCCGTTACGGGCAAGAAATTCCGTTATCTCGCGCCCCTCCGTGGTACCGGCAAACACCAATGCTTTACCAACCATATCGTCCATCTCCGAAATCTGCCAAGAAAGGTTCCCTTACGACCGCCACGGTCACGCCTCTATCGCTGGTCTTCCTTATGATTAGTTCGCCTCCGGTCGAGGCCGCCACCGCCGCTCTCTCGCACACGCAGTCCACTCCGGTCGTACCTTTGACAAAATCAGATTTCGAATATCCGATGTCAGGAAGTGCATTGAGCTCCGATGACGAATAGAATACCGTATGGATCTTATTTTCTGCGGCAAACTCGGCAAGTCCCTTTTCATTTTCCTTCATGTCGATGCTCGCGATCATCCTTACGCTGTTGATGGACACATCCGCGGAATACAGCACGGACAATGCTAGTCTTTCTATATCTTCTCTGCGGGCCCCCCTTCTGCATCCTATTCCCAGTATGTGGTTTTTCGGGAAAAGGCGAAGTGTCCCCTCATATGGTTTTTTTTCAAAGCCGGATGTGATATATATTCCGAGATCCCCGCTTTCCGATGGGGTTAGGCAATGCGGAATGGTGCCATAAAGCGGATAATCGCTTTTCAGCCCCACGAACCTGCCCTCCAACACGGCGGCGGAGACATCCTTGGCGAGCATCATGTTTTCGATGCTCATTCCCAGAGAGGCCGCAAACGAATCTACCGAGAACTTGCCGTTGATGTCGGTCGCCGTAGTGATCACGGGCTCTGCGCCTATGGCGGAAGCTATGTTGCGTGCCAGAATATTTGCGCCGCCGATATGGCCCGACAGAAGCGGTATGGCGTATCTGCCGAGCTCATCGATACATACCACGGCAGGGTCCGTCATCTTACTCTTGAGGTGGGGAGCTATCGCTCTTACGGCTATGCCCGTGGCCCCTACGAAGACAATGCCCTCCGCCTCTTGGAAAGCGACCCCGGTCCATTCGGATATCGGCATATCTATCTTCTCGCAGTGCGAATCCCCCGAGGTCTTGGAGAACAAACGGAACTCTTCGCCGTCAAGCATCCGGGATATATTCACTGCCGTCGAACATCCTTTGGCCGAGAAAGCCACGATGTAGATCATAGTGTCCCGCCCATCGCCTTCAGCAGGTCGGCGGCCCCCGGGGTCCCGCCCACCATACCATATCTGGATGAAAACACGAACGCTCCGCATTTCATTCTTCCGTTGGTGCGGTGGTTCATATAAAATTCGATTTTTTTCGATATGAGGTCCATTGTCAGGGAAGTCGCGCCGTCCCTATCCAAAATTTCGAGCGCATCATCGGTCGAGATGCATTCCATTATCTCACAGACTGTTTCAACAGACGCTCCGGACAGTGCCGCGTTTGCGGCAAGAATCTCCATTCTGGCGTCCGCCTCGCGCGAATGCGTGTTCATTATGCCTCCTGCCAGTTTCACTAGTTTTCCCAGGTTTCCAACCAAAAGCAACCCCTCGAAGCCCAGTTCACAGGCATGGTCCAGTGTTTCACCGATGAAGTTGCTGCATTTCACTGCGGATTCCGGATCAAGGCCGCTGATGGATTCTATATATCCGACGCCGTAGTTCCCCGGGACCACAAGCAGATACTTGCATCCTTCATTTTTCCTGACACTCATTTCAGCCTTTATAGTGTCGACCACTGCCCTTTCGCTCATCGGCTCCACTATTCCGGAGGTACCTAGTATCGATATCCCTCCTTCGATTCCGAGACGTGGGTTAAATGTCTTTTTTGCAAGTTCTTGACCATTAGGTATAGATATTATCACGTCGAATCCACCGTCATATCCGAGTGTCATGCGAATGCCTTCCAAGGCCTCGGATATCATCCTTCTCGGTACGCGGTTTATTGCTGCGGCGCCGACGGGCTGATCGAGCCCTCCCTTAGTGACCCTGCCTACTCCCCGTCCCCCGTCTATGTTTATTCCGGCTTTCGCCAGGTGTACTTCTGAATAGACAAGCGAGCCATCCGTGACGTCGATATCGTCCCCGCCGTCTTTCCTGACCGCGCATCGCACCCATCCATCGCCGCGGGCCACGTTCTCTACAGGGAGGTCCAGGGCAATCCCCTTGGGGGTAAGAACCGTTACGGAAGGAATATCCCCCCCGGCGACAAGCATTTCGGCCGCGGCCTTCGAAGCGGCTGTCGCGCAGGTCCCGGTGGTGTGTCCCCTGCGGAGCATTTTTCCTCCGACATTGATGTACATTCCATTACCGATCATATCCTGCACCATGATTCATCAGATAAGGTTGGATGTCATATCCAAATTATAACGATTGCCCTGGGAAAACACATGTTGGATATAATAAAAGTGTTCGATATTCATCGATGACAATTTTTTTGAGTTGGGTGTTCCATCCAACTTAAATATCCGCAACTCTTGCCTGTGCCGTAGGACATTTACGGGAGAATTCGAATGTCAGGAAAAGTATTCGGCATAGGCGTCGGTCCCGGCGACCCTGAATTATTAACGATTAAAGCGAAGTGCATGCTGGAGGATGTCGCTGCCATCGCCTATCCGGTCAACAGGAAAGGGGAGGACAGCACGGCGCTCGAGATAGTCAGGGGCGCGGTAGACGTTTCGGGAAAGCGCATTATAGAGTTATTGTTCAGCATGGACCCTGACGACCGCGTCCGCAGGAAATGCAGGTCTGATGCCGTAAAGGAGCTCGCTGAAATCCTGGAAGAAGGCTCGGACGTAGCGATGGTCACGCTGGGCGACGTAGGGGTTTACAGCACTTATACGTATGTCGATGAAGAAATCAAGAATCTGGGATATGAAACAGAGGTAGTTCCCGGGATACCTTCGTTCTGCAGCGGTGCGGCAAAGGCCCGTATACCGCTCATGATCGGCAATGAAGGTCTTGCTGTTATATCATTGGCAAAAAACAACAACTCGCTGGAGTCCGCGTTCTCTGGGTTTGAGAACATAGTGGTTATGAAGGCTTGGAATTCCATGGAGATCCTATTGGAAGTCATGAAGAAATATGGTCTAAAGGAAGACAACGCCACGGTGATAAGCAACATAGGAATGGAAGGGGAATACATTGGCCCCATCGACCTAGAGCGGAAATACGGTTACTTCACCACGGTAATAGTAAAAAAAAGGAATGGTGAGGAAGAATGATAACATTCGTAGGGGCAGGCCCCGGCGACCCTGAATTGCTGACTATAAAAGGAAAGAAGATAATCGATTCGGCCGACGTCATAATATATGCGGGCTCCTTGGTAAACCCCGCCATCCTAGACGGGGCGAAAAAGAGTGCCAGAATATATAACAGTGCGGAGATGAATCTGGACGAAGTCATTGAGGTGATGAAGGATGCGGAGTCCAAAGGTCTAAGAACCGCCCGTGTCCACACGGGCGACCCCGCCATATACGGTGCCATAAGGGAGCAGATAGACCGTCTGGACTCCTTGGGTATTGAGAGTGCGGTCGTTCCCGGCGTAAGTTCGGCCTTTGCAGCTGCGGCCGCATTGAAAAAGGAATACACCCTTCCAGATATCAGTCAGACAGTTATTTTTACAAGAATGGAGGGCCGTACGCCGATGCCTCCGCGGGAAAAGCTTCAGGACCTGGCGAAACACCATGCTACCATGGTGATATTCCTGAGCGTGGGCTTCCTCGAGGAAATGTCCCACCAGCTTATCGCCGGCGGATACGCCGAGAAAACCCCCGTGGCCGTTGTTTACAAAGCAAGCTGGCCGGAGCAAAAGATAGTTGCTGGTACATTGAAAGACATAGCTAAAAAGGTCGAAGACTCCGGAATAAAGAAGACAGCCCTCACGGTAGTGGGGGATTTCCTCGGCGACGGATACAGCCTTTCCAAGCTTTACGACAAGGGCTTCACCACAGAATACCGGAAAGGAACGGAGGAATGAGATGAAAGGAAAACTTACAGTGGTCGGATTCGGCCCAGGTTCGAAGGACGACATGACGTTCAGGGCCGCGAAGTCAATAGAGGCCGCCGATATAGTTACAGGATATACGACATATGTGGAGCTTCTCAGAGAATATTTTCCGGAAAAACAGTTCAAAGCGACCGGCATGATGAAGGAGGTCGACAGATGCAGATCAGCCATAGAAGATGCGCTGTCCGGAAAGAACGTAACCATGGTCAGCAGCGGAGACTCCGGGATATACGGCATGGCTGGAATTGTTTATCAGCTCATCGAGGAGATGAAGGCCGATATCGATATCGAAGTTGTCCCGGGAGTTACGGCCGCCTCCTCCGCAGCTTCGGTCCTCGGAGCGCCGCTCATGCACGACATAGCGATAATCAGCCTATCCGATCTGATGACTCCGCTGGATCTCATAATGAAACGAGTTGACTGTGCGGGGCAGGCAGATATGATAGTGTGCCTGTACAATCCGCGCAGCAAAACGCGTAAAGATTATCTATCCCAGGCTGCAGGGATCCTCATGAAATACAGATCGCCCGAGACTCCGGTGGGCATCGTTCGCAATGCCGGGCGCGAAGGGCAGGAGAAGACCATCACCGCGCTGGGAGATATCCGGTACGAGAAGGTGGACATGTTCTCCATAGTCACCGTAGGCAACTCACAGACATATACTTCGAATGGGTGGATAATTACACCCAGAGGATACAGCATCTGAGGTGATCTTATGGCATTCGAAATTGTAAAACCTGAAGATATCGAGAAGAGGAGCATGGAGATCATCGAATCAGAGCTGGGTGACCGCACATGGCCCGAGCCGGAGTTTTCCATCGTCAAGAGGTGCATCCATACGTCGGCGGATTTCGATTACGCTGAAAATCTCATCTTCTCGGAGGATGCGGCTAAAATTGGGATCATGGCCATCAGGGCGGGAGCGAACATCGTGACCGATACAAAGATGGCGTATTCGGGGATCAACAAAGGTCGTCTTGCATCCCACGGAGGGAACGCATACTGCTTCATAAGCGACGA
>WOYN01000054.1 GCA_011620825.1 Candidatus Methanomethylophilaceae archaeon
CCAAAAACAGCGGGAGCGTCAGGATAGGTACGAGGTCATAAATCGCATTGTATTCGCCTGTTTTCGAAAGATAATAGTAAACGACCAGACACGGCAAAAGTGCCAGTACGGTCAGTAATAGAATATATTTATCGTCCTTTCTAAGCAGGCTAAGGTCGGGAGACAGCTTTGTCGACCAGAACGCGCCCCTTTTCCCTCTCTCTATCTTCGGCTTCATTTACGCTCCGTCCATACCTCGACCAGGGCCTTTGCCTTATCTCCTCTGAAAAGACCGACGATGAAACCCATATCGGTCCATGTTTCGGTAGATATCGGTCCGAGCGTATCGTCCGTCACGCCATCCTTATGGCCTATGGGCCTTCCCTTCTGGTCGACGACCGCCACATCCACTGGATTGTCGGACTTCACCTGCACATACAGCATGCGCTTAGGTTTGACTTTGATCTGCGTTACGACGACGTTACGGTAACCTCCGTCCGCCCGGGGGTCGAAATCCCCCACGGACATCAGCTCCGGTCCGAATACTGTATGCTTTCCCGAAAAAATCGCCATTGGGTCCCACCCCGTACAACGTGAATGATGTAGATATATTTAGGCTGAACTCCTAAGGAAAACTATACTTCACCATATGTGCCGATCAGACATCTGGGTCATCGTCCAGGTCAGTAGAGAACTTCCACATCTTGGGATAGTGTCCCGGGTCCATTAGAACCCTTTCGACGTTCACGGCCGTGCCCTTTTCCGTTGCCATGATCTTAGAGGAGGACATCGCCGCCTTGCCTATTGCTATCAGCTCGCCGCGCGCGGTCATCATCGCGACCATTGAATTCTTCCTGATCTCGTCGTCGAGTTTGTAAACCCCCGATATCATGAGATCTGCCCCGTGGCATATTGCGTCGACCGCCGTCGGCTTGACGATGAACTTCGGAAGAGGTTCTACAAGGACCTCCATCGGTTTGATCATGCTGCGCAACCACTCTTCCCTGCCATTCTCCTGCCAGAACACGTATGCATCCCTAAGGTCGTGGAGAGTCACAGCATCCGACTCACGCATCTTTCCGGAACGAGTGCGCCTGAGCTCCACCATGTTGGCTCCGCAACCTAGGGCCTCCCCGATGTCCACACATAACGTCCTAACATATGTGCCAGCATCGCAAGATAACCGGAAAAGGACATCTCTTCCGTCGATCTCCAAAATTTCGAGCTCTTTGACTGTGCGGATCCTTAGCTGACGTTTGACAGATGAACGGACCGGCGGCAACTGATAGATTCTGCCAGTGAAGCGTGCCATGACACCCTTTATTTTATTTTCCGGACGATCTTTATGAAGCTTCATGGAACATACGTATTCTTTATCCGATGACAGAACGATGTCTGTCAGGCGCACAGCCTTTCCCGTGCTTATTGGAAGTACCCCGCTGACGTAAGGGTCAAGAGTACCGCCGTGTCCGATCCTTTCGGCATGTATCGCGTCTCTCGCCCATGCGGTCGCTTGGTGTGACGTGGGGCCGGACGGCTTGTCGATAGCTATCACGCCTGCCTGTAAAAGTTCGCCTACGGACCTGTCCGAGGGCCTTTTTCCCCATCTGTCCCGCATAGTATTAGGGTCTTTTACAAGCATTTCTGTCATTTAAAGCTCCGAGAATCTTATCGACTACTTCGTTGGGACTGATTTTATCAGTATTGATTATCAAGTCGTATACGCTCAGATCCGTGGTGTCGATACCATAGTACGTCATATATCGCTTAGCCTCGGACTCCTCTCGCTCGATGGTCTCGTTGCAGGCCCGATCGAACTCTTCGTCCTCCCGAACGCATATTCGCCTCATCCTGACTTCGGGACTCGCGTGCAAGTAAATTCTGAAGGCCTCGATACCGTTCTTCTTAGTCAGATATGCAGAGAGCCTCGACTCCAAAATAATGTCGTCGTTCTCCTTCGCGACCTGCAGTATGATCGAGTCGATCTCCCTGTCTATAGACGGGTCCTTCTCGGCCATCGCGCCGAGCTCTGCCACAGAGATGCCTTTGCTCGCGGCCATGTCTCTGAAGACCTGGCCGAAGACTTCGGCCCTATATCCCAGGGCCTTTGAGAGTCTGGCACAGACCGTGGTCTTACCCGATCCGGGAGGGCCGCTTATCGTTATCCTCATTATACCGCTAATCCCTCGTCTTCCAGCTCGCCGATGCGCCTCTTAAGGAGAAAGAACCTGATGATTTTATTGACAAGCTGTCCGATCGGTATGCTTATCAGCGTGTAAATTAGGATCCATGCCGGGAGCACATAGGAATGCAACAGGTTGACGCTTGCCCACGGTACGTTTATCACCGGGTCGATCGCGCCTGTCCCTATGAAGAACCATACCCACGCGTATATAGGTATGACGATAATCATCGTCATGGGCATGATTTTCATCTGGTCCTGGCTCGAGCTCATGGATGCTGCCATCATTTGGGGCTGCTGTTCGGTGAGTTTCTTGAGCTTGAAGAGGTTGTTCTCCATTCTGGCCTTTCTCATTTCAAGGTTGAACTCTTTCTGAACGTGCTGGGTTTTGGCCATTTTCAAAGGATCGGTCATCAGCGATCTGATTATGGTGCTGAGAGTTGTCATCAACAGACCGGCGATCATCAGTGTCATGACCGGGTACTTACCGCCGAAGTCGATGTACTGGAAAGCGTAGTTCAGATAGTAACCCACCTGCGCTCTGTACATCATGACTATAATCATGACACCCATGGAGAGCAACATGCCCAGCATGGCGTTCTTAGGCATCTGCGGCATATTCTCCATCGTATTGGGCATATTCCCTGGACTTCCTGGATTAGGCATTTTCACTCACTCCCGAAGAACCCTCTCATGACCGGGTTCATTTCCATCATCTGCTCGCGTCCCATGGACTCGTAGAACTTGATCAATATCCCCACGGTAAGCAGCACACCTGTACCGCTCGCAT
This sequence comes from Candidatus Methanomethylophilaceae archaeon, assembly GCA_011620825.1. Classification (GTDB taxonomy): domain Archaea; phylum Thermoplasmatota; class Thermoplasmata; order Methanomassiliicoccales; family Methanomethylophilaceae; genus VadinCA11. The sequence continues at coordinate 2,952 of WOYN01000054.1, forward strand.
TTCCCGTGGTACCGAGCATGTCCGCGAATGCGGCCAGTGCGCCTACCAGAGCACCCGATAGTATCGTTATCGTCGGAATATATCTGTCAAGCACACGTTTGAGCACTCTCGGGTCCTTGCGGAACCCGGGTATCTGCATCCCGCTCTTCTGGATCTGATTGGCGACGGCCTCGGAGCCGAGGTTTGTGGTCTGCACCCAGAATTTGGCGAAGAATATCGACCCTACTATCATCACAGTGGCGTATATGGCAACGTGCGACAGGTTCGCTATAGCGCCGTGCCCATTACCGTAAACACCTGGATCGAGTATCGGCATCAGCCATGAAGACAGGCCCGTCGGCGCCGACAGGTACCAGGCCAGACCTCCGGCCGCCGACGTCGAACCTGATTCGAAATAACCGAGCGAGGAGTTTTGTCCCAGCCCCGGAATTCCGCCCAGGAAATCATTTGTATAGAACAGCAGAGCGAACATGCTGACGTTTGCGAGCAGCGCGGACATGAGTATTACCGGGATGTTGCTCGCGTAAAGCAGTTTGATGGGATATCGCCCCCTCGCCCCCCTGGCACTTCCATGCGAGAGCGGGAGCTCTATCCTTGTGGACTCCAAATATGCCACAACGAAGAATATCAATATCGTGCACAGAAGCGCCACCAGGGAGTTGGGTTCCCCCAGGAATATCGTCTCGTAGCCCCAGCTGGACATCTCGCCCGAACCGGTGTTGGCAAGTATGTAGATCGCCTTGGGTATCGTACCTGCGGGCGGATTGCCAAAACCGATGCCGGCATCGGCCGATATAGGGTTCCAGTTGAGAGTACCTGTGAATATGGCCTCGGACACTCCTGCCGCGATGAACAGGGATATACCGCTGCCTATGCCCCATTTCGATACCAGCTCGTCCATCAGGAACACTATATATGAACCTGCACAAAGCTGCGCTATTATTACCAGTTTGGCCCCTCCGCCCCCGACATTGCTTACCAGTCCCGAAGAAGGGACCAGATAGCCGAACACCTGGGGAACGGCTTCGAAGACGATCATGAAGATCACCAGCAGCTTCAGGACCGACTGATAGCATGCTTTGTCTTCACGTTTGGTAAGGTCGAGCTTGATTATCTTCGCTCCGACAAAGAGCTGCATTATGATGGAAGCAGTGACTATGGGCCCGATACCCAGCTGAAGTATGGTGCCCGAAGCTCCGGCCATGATGGTCCTGTATTGAGCGAACAGGTCCAGGGTTTCACCCTGGTCGAGTCCGTACACATACACGTTCGTCATCACGAAGTACAGCACCAGGACGATGATGACCCACATCATCTTCGTCCTGAAGTGTACGTGCCCTTCCGGGCGCTGGACCGAGGGCAACCTGTCCGATATAGGTTTTAGCTTGAACAGCAGGCTGGGTCTCTCTTCCATCCGTAATTCCTCTCAGCCGTCACTCGATAACGCTGCCGCCTAAAGCCTCGAGCTTCATGCGGGCTTTCTCCGAGCTCTGCGATACGGTAACCTTAACCGCTACATCAATGTTCCCGTTTCCGAAAAGCTTGTCGATGCCCGCCTCGGTGAGATTGACGCTGTACACGTCGCCCTCTTTTTTGGCGAACCCCCTGCTGATGTATTCGTCGAGGTTCTCACGGAGCTCGGACACGTTGATGGTTATGTTGGCCTGAACCTGGCTCTGCGGCCTCTTGAAACCGTGTCTGCCGAAATGGTCCGGGAAATATTTCAGCATGCGCATCTTTCCCGTCTTGCTCAGTCCGGCCATGCCGTGGCCGCCTATGATTCCTGCTCCGCGTCCGGATTTCTTACCGCGGCCGTGTGTCCTGGATCCTCTCATTTTTTTGGTTCTGCTTGGCATTTTTATCCCTCACAGCATCCTTCTGATAAGAATATTGATGTCCGATCCCCTGTATCCGAGGGCTCCGCCGACCTTGTACGGCCGTTTGATGCCCTCATATCCCTTTATGGGGGGGTGCAGGCGGAATATGGGCTTCGCGCCTTCGACATCTCTCATTCTGTAGTCGTT
>WOYN01000064.1 GCA_011620825.1 Candidatus Methanomethylophilaceae archaeon
CGTTGCCGGAGTGGTCGTGCTGAATATCGGTAAGCTTGTCCCCAACATTGGTTACTGTGTGGTCATACACCATTACTATGACCTCGACCATGCACTCTTCATCGTTTTTCCACTCGCTCTCTGCCAGTGAATCACGCACCAGATCCCTGATAGCCTCGGATCTGCTCACGTAGCCTTTGTTAGATATCGATTCGTCGAACTCTCTGAGCAGTTCTGGTTCAAGTGAAACGCCTATGCGGGTGACGCCGTCCATGAGCCCCAATCACGTTTTGGCCGTAATAATACTGTCGGAAGTCTTGTATCCTTTACGCATAAACTTTGGAAGTAGGGAGATTTATCATTCAGCGCCGGGATACCAGTCCGTGAACACATATTCGGAACGCGTAGGTGAAGCGCTGGATTCCGCGGTCAGGGACGCAGTCTGCGGAAAAGAGGTCGCAGTTGCATTCTCGGGAGGCCTGGATTCCGGGCTGGTTGCGGCACTGGCCGAAAAATATGCAGAAAGCGTGGTCCTGTACACGGCAGGATCGGACGGCTCCTATGACGTCATCAATTCCAAGGATGCTTCGTTGAAGATGGGGCTGCCGTGGAGACATATACTGCTGCACGAAGGAAATATCGAAACGATCCTCAGGGAGATGGTCCGTTTTACCGCGACGACATCTCCGCTTACCCTTTCATTCGAGGTCCCGACGTTCTGCGTGACAAAAGGATCGGAAGAGAAACTCATCTTAGGAGGCATGGGCTCGGACGAGCTTTTCGCAGGATATCATAAGTACATCGGAATGTCGGAAGAGGAGTTCCGCAGGAACAGCGAAGAGGACATGGAAAAGCTTCTGACGGACGTTGCGAAACATGAGGACAAGGTTGCAGCCGCGTTGGGTAAGACGATTATAAGACCGTTCACGGCTCCGGATGTCCAGAAAGTGGCACGTTCCATTCCCTTCGGCATTCTGGGGCCGAAGGACGAGAGCTCAAGGAAAGCGGTCTTAAAAGTGCTGGCGCTGAGCCGGGGTCTCGATTTCATAGCCGATAAAAGCAAGAAGGCGGCCCAGTACGGCTCGGGAACCACCGATCTCATCAAGGCAACAGCCAAGAGGAAGGGAATGACCCAATACCAGTATATCTCGATGATATGCAGAGAAGAGCTCGATTGATAGTGTTTATATGAAACCCCATTCATCCGCTCCCGTGAGCATCGACAATGCCGACAAGGAAGAGTTCCTCAGTTGGCTTTACGGCCTCAGCGTGCACGGGATAAAGCTAGGGCTGAGAAACATCACCGAACTGCTGGAACGCCTGGGCAATCCCCAGAACGCTTTCAGCAGCGTGCACGTGGCAGGTACTGACGGTAAGGGTTCCGTCTGCGCGATAATATCTGCGGTCCTGACCGACGGAAAGGTCAGGACGGGAACGTTCACTTCACCGCACATCCTGAACTTCAACGAGCGTATAGCCGTTGACGGGGCACCGATCACCGACGAGGAGCTGGCATACATGGCATCGGTCACGGTGCCGCATGTCAAGGCGATGGCCGGAAAGGGGATGATGTGCACTTTTTTCGAGGTGACCACGGCCATAGCATTTCTCTATTTCAAAGAGAAAGGAGTGGAATATGCCGTCGTGGAGGTAGGTATGGGCGGCAGGTTCGATGCGACCAATGTGATAGTTCCAGAGGTAAGTATAATCAATAATATCAGTTTGGAGCACACCGAATATCTCGGGAATACGATAGAAGAGATAGCGTTCGAAAAAGCTGGCATAATAAAGGAGGGCGTACCGTGCGTGACGATGAATTCCGAGCCTGCCTTCTCGGTCATAAGAAAGGTCGCCGACGAAAGGAAAGCTCCGCTCACGCGTATAGGTTCGGATGACATCTCCGTGATATCGGTTTCAGCGGAAGGCACCGAGTTCACATACAAGGGAGAGGAATATTTCGTATCGATCCCGGGAAGGCATCAGGCCCTGAACGCTTCTATTGCAATAGAGGCATTGTCGAAGCTGAAGATCTACGGATACAAGTGCAGATGCAGGATCAAGCCTGGACTTGGCAGGGTAAACTGGCCCTGCAGGATGCAGAGGGTGGAGGGGACGCCGTTCAGCGTGGACGTGTCCCACACATTCGCCGGATCGTCATGCCTGAGCTCGGATGTAAGGGATATTTATGGAAAGGTACTGGTCGTTTTCGGTATTTTGGGCGACAAGGACATAGAACACATCTCAAAGAACATATCCGATATAGCCAGCAGGATAATTTTAACAAAACCCGATTCTATAAGGGCGGCGCCATTGGAAAGGGTTTCTGGCATAATGGCCAAATATTCTGATGTGGTGGCCATAAGGGACAGCGTAGGCGATGCGATGAACCTTGCACTAAACATAAGGGAGCCCGATGAGTTGATATTGGTGACAGGCTCTTTCTATATGGCCGGAGATGCACTGAAATGGTTGGAAAAGACATATCCTGGATCCTCGACACGCTGTCTGAGGAGTATGAAAGCGGAGCATACCCCGGAAGGTCCTCGGAAGGACTGAACCCGGAATGGCCCTGCGACCCCTTCCATGTTCTGGTGGCCACCATACTTTCGCAGAGGACGAAGGACGACAACACACGCAAAGCATCCGATCGTCTTTTCACTGCATTTCCTACCATGGACATGATGGCCGGAGCGGACGTGAAATTGGTTTCCGAGCTTGTCCGTCCTGCGGGATTTCCGAATCAGAAGGCTAAGGCAATCGTCGACTGCTGCAACATCCTGTTATCGGAATACGGTGGCGAAGTGCCGGACGAGACCGAAGAGCTCCTCAAGCTGCCGATGGTCGGAAGGAAGACCGCGGCCTGCGTCCGGTCGTATGCCATGTGCATTCCCGCAATATGCGTTGACACCCATGTCCACCGCATAGCTAACCTGATGGGACTGGTACATACGAAGACCCCGGAAGACACAGAATATGCTTTGATGAAGATCACACCGGAGAACAGGTGGACGGACATCAACCGTTATCTTGTCCGTCATGGGCAGTCGGTGTGCAAACCGAACCGCCCCCAGTGCCAAATATGTTCGGTCGCGTCGATGTGTGATTCGCGTCGCAACTGAAACGCTCTTATTTAATGGGTTAAAGTATTACAGTCGCGTGCACGAGGTATCTGTCATATCAGGCATGGTCAATGCCGTTCTCGAGGAACTGAAAAAACATGACGCCGTATCGGTATCCAGTGTCGACATCGTTATCGGCGATATGACACAGTTGGGCGATGAGCAGTTATTGTTCGCCTACGAGATAGTGACCAGGGATACAGTGCTCGAGGGGTCGGAGCTCAACATCGAGCACGAACCGATCAATGTAGCGTGCAAAGAGTGCGGATACGATGGTCCGGTGGTGATGCTGGACGCAGGGGATTTCAGCTCCCATGCCATACCCGTGCTCTCCTGTCCGGAATGCGGTGGCCGTGTAAAGGTCACTTCGGGACAGTCATGCTGCGTCAGATCTTTAGAGATAGAGGAGAAGGGATGATGTTCAAATACAGGGACGAAGCGACCGCGAAACGTATCGTAGAGGGAATCAAAGAACAGGATGTGGACTGCAAGATAATGCACATCTGCGGCACACATCAGGACACGATTGTCCGTTTCGGCCTGGACCAGATGCTGTCAGACTCGGGAATACAGATATGCCAGGGTCCGGGGTGCCCCGTCTGCGTGACAACTAGCAGAGAGTTGGCAGAAGTAATCACATTGGCCGAGAACGGCGTCACTGTGACCGCGTTCGGCGATATGATGAGGGTGCCGACCCCGATAGGTTCGCTTTTCGACGCAAAAGCCGGAGGAGCGGACGTCCGTATCGTTTATTCTATAGAAGATGCTGTAAAAATGGCAAGGGACAAAAAAGGAGACACGGTGTTCGTCGGCGTAGGTTTCGAGACCACGGCGCCCTCGACATGCGTTCCGCTGAACAGGGAAGACGTTCCCGAGAACTTCTCCGTCTACAGCTGCCATAGGATATGCCCACCCGTCATCCAGGCGCTTCTGGATATGGGAGAGAACAAGATCGACGGTTTCATAATGCCCGGTCATGTCGCCGTGATCACAGGGACGGACATGTTCAGGCCGTTCTCGGAGAAATATCACGTTCCGCAGGTCGTGGCGGGGTTCGAGCCGCTTGACATACTCATGTCGTGTTATATGCTGGCCAAGCAGATTTCCGAAGGCAGGTCGGAGGTGGAGAACGAGTACACCCGTCTTGTTAAAGAGCACGGCAACGAGAAGGCGAGGAGCCTTATGGACCGCACCTACGAGCCCGTAGACCGTAACTGGCGGGGCTTCCCCGTAATAAAAAAGAGCGCGCTGGCACTTAAGCCCGCCTATTCAGATCACGATGCAACAAAAATTCACGAGGATATAATTGCCAAGACCCCGCAAGTTGAAGAAGAGGCGAAGGGATGCAGGTGCGGAGAGGTTCTCCGCGGACTCATAAAGTCCGAGGAATGTCCTATGTTCGGAAGGACATGCAAGCCCAGTAATCCCAGTGGGCCGTGCATGGTCTCCGCCGAGGGCAGTTGCAACATAGCTTACAGATTTTCAGCGAAGAGGTGAAAAAAATGCAACCAAAAGCCGCGCCTGTGACGGGCAAGAAAAACGTCCTGATAGTGACCAACGATTCTCAGGTTTTCCTATCGAAGAGGCTGGAGGCCGCCGGTGATATATTCGGGGGTCGTGTGACCGAGGTCAGGGACTTCTTCAAGAGCCTCGATGCAGAGTTCGGCAATGAAGGCAACGGTAAATGCAACATTTCATTCGGTATAATCTCAACATTGTTCGGGTTCGTTCCCAGTACTTATGCGATATCATGCTATACCTATGCAATGTGCAACAAGGAGCAGTATGAGGC